>JBLIIW010000213.1:0-6192 GCA_047635315.1 Halieaceae bacterium
GCGACCCGAGTGTGCCTCTCTGGGACGCCACAGCACCTTTATGAAACCCCGCTACGTCATTATCTCCGGTCCAAATATTCATATTGGGGACTGTTTTACGGCCGTAGCAGAGCCCATGCACCGGGTTGAAATTGGCGTTTGGGGGCGTGAGGTGGGAGCCGGAACCGTGCGCATAGGTGACGGAGTCCTGATCAGTCCGGGCTCGCGTATCAGTGCCTCGGACGAGATCAGCATCGGTAACGGGGTCATGATGGCCAATGGCACATATATTACGGACTCGGACTGGCACACGGTCTACGACCGCACGCGCCGCGCCGAGACTGCGACGCCGGTGCATATAGGTGACAACGTATGGCTCGGTGACCACGCGACCGTGCTCAAAGGCGTGAGCATCGGTGAGAACAGCGTGGTGGCTGCCCGGGCGGTGGTTACTCGCGATGTACCGGCCAACGTGATTGTCGCCGGCAATCCGGCGCGGGTGGTGCGCGAGCTGGATCCGCAGCGGGAAATGGTCACCCGTCTGGATTACTTTGCGGATCCACCGGGGCAATTGCGTTTCTTCGACATGGTGGACCGGGAGGTCCTGTCCGACAACAGCTTCTGGCGCTGGCTCTGGAGCGTTGTCTATCCGGCGTCGCGGCGTGACTGAGCAGTGCACAGCCGTCTGCCAGGAGCACAGCGCCGGGCTTAGAGAAGCCGCAGGGGCGGTTCTTGCAGATGCGCAAACTGTTCGCGCAGCTCAAGAATATGGTCGGACCAGTAGCGCGGGCTGGCGAACCAGGGGAACGCGCGGGGGAAGGCGGGGTCATCCCAGCGTCGCGCGAGCCATGCCGCGTAGCGGATGATGCGCAGTGTTCGCAGGCATTCTACCCAGCGCAGCTGGCGCGGCTCAAAGGTGAAGAACTCATCGTAGCCGGCGATCAGTTCGGCCAGTTGTAGTTCCTGGTCGTGTCGTTCGCCGGAGAGGAACATCCACAGGTCCTGAATTGCCGGCGCGGTCATGCAGTCGTCGAGGTCGACAAAATGGGCGATGTCATCGCGCCAGAGAATGTTGCCGATGTGACAGTCACCGTGTACGCGGATACCGTCTGCGGGCTTTATCTCATCGAAGATTGGCAGCAGGCAGCGCTCTATGTCGGCGAGCAGGCTGAGATAGGGAGTGCGCAGGTCTGCGGGTAGAAAATTGTCCGGCAGCAGCGCTCTGCTCTCCTCGATAATCTGTCGCGCATCCAGGGAGTGTCGCCGGGTAAAGCTGCGACTGGCACCGACGGCGTGGATGCGCCCCAGGGTTCGCCCGAGCACCAGCAGGCTGTCCGGATTGTCCAGCTCCGGGGCATAACCCCCCTGGCGCGGGAACAGCGTAAAGAGGAGATTTTCCCATTGCTGCACCGTGTTGCCCTGTGGATCCCGCATTGGCGCAACGACCGGCAGCTCGGCTTCCAGCAGTTCTGCGGCAAAGTCGTGCTCTTCCTGCAACTGTTCACGGGTCCAGCGCCCGGGCCTGTAGAACTTCGCGATCAACGGAGGCCCGTCCTCAAGCCCGACCTGATACACCCGGTTCTCGTAGCTGTTCAGCGCCATGAGTCGCGCGTCGCTGGGAAAACCCGCGGATTCGACGGCATTAATGATCGCATCCGGGGTCAGTGCGTCAAAAGGATGTGTTTTCAATGTGCCACCTGATCGCCGAGCAGGGCCGTACTTTTGATCTGGGCGTACAGCCGGTCGCCCATATTGAGCTGGAGTTCATCAAAGGAGCGCCGGGTGATCCGTGCCAGCAGGAATTGCTCGGCCAGTTGCAGGCGCAGCAGACAGTGCGAGGCGCTCAGGTCTCGTCGCTCAGCAAGGGTTACTGTCAGCACGTTGAGGATACTGCTCTGCTGCGGTGGCTCGCGACAAACACTGACGTCCCGGGCCGGTATTCGCAGGCGCTGCAAGGCCCCGGTTGTTCCTTCATTACCAATCCACAGGGACTGCCCATCAACCTGAAACTCCGTTAGTGCGTAGTGATCGTCGCGACTGGCTACGCTAGCCCGCAACAACGCGGCGGCAGAGTCCCGCGTAGCGAGCTCTGTGTCGAGACGTCCGGCCAGCTCCAGCATGGGGCCCTGCGCCGCGATCCGGCCACCTTGCAGGATCACCAGCTGATCCGCAATGGCGCAAACCTCCTCAATCTGGTGGCTGACGTATATCATGGGCAGTCGGGTTTGACGTGAAACCTCCCGCAGGCAGGACAGACACTGCCGGGCGGCGCTGTGATCGAGGTTTGCCAGCGGCTCGTCTAGCAACAGCAGTCGTGGGCCGCGCATGAGCGCCCGCGCGATGGCAACCCTCTGCTCCTGCCCCGCAGAAAGTGTGGTGGGCGAGCGCTCCAGCAGTTCGCCAATCTCCAGCCAGTCAATAATCTGTTGTCTGTCGAAATGTGGCGCCACGGCCCGCTTGGCCGCGTACTCGAGATTGCCGGCGACGCTAAGCTGGGGGAACAGGCGCGCGTCCTGAAAAACATAGCCCAATTCGCGCTCCCAGGGAGCGGTACTGGATGGGCCCTGCTGCCAGATCTGCTCGCCGAAACGGATGTCAGCGCTTTCTATGTCGTGCCGCAGTCCGGCGATACAGTTCAGCACGGTGGTCTTGCCGCTGCCGCTGGGGCCGAATAGGGCGGTCACACCCTGCGCGCGAATTTCCGTGTCGATGGCAAGTGTAAAACCGTTGGCACTGCGGTAGTTGATCTTGAGTTTTAGCGCGCTCATCGACCGACACGCCACCCACGATCGCGATAGAGTAGGAAGAGCAGGGTTACGGAGAACAACACCAGGCCCACGGACAGGCGATGGGCGCTGGCGTAGTCGAGGGCTTCCACATGGTCATACAGGGCGATGGACAGCACCTGGGTCTCGCCGGGAATATTGCCGCCTATCATCAGTACGACGCCGAATTCTCCCACCGTGTGGGCGAAGCCGAGGGCGGCGGCGCCGATAAAGCTGCGCCGGCACAGAGGCACGATAACCGAGCGGAACTGGTCAATGGGCGGCGCCCCAAGCGTCGCCGCAGCCTGCAGCAGTGATTTTGGCACACTCGCAAAGGCCTGTTGCAGGGGCTGCACTACGAAGGGCAGGGAATAGATTACCGAGCCGATCACCAGCGCAGAGAAGCTGAAGGCCAGCTGCTCACCCGTGAGCGTTTTCCAGAGTTGCCCCGGTAAGGTGTCCGGGGCCAGAGCCAGCAGCAGGTAGAAGCCGAGAACTGTGGGCGGCAGAACCAGTGGCAGGGCCACTAGGGCTTCGATAAAAGCAGCGAGCTTGCCACGCTGCCGGGACAGCCAGAAAGCCAGCGGTGTTCCCAGCAGCATGAGTATCAGGGTGCTGACGGCTGCCAGGCGCAGGGTCAGGGTGATTGCCTGCCATTCTGCGGCGCTCACGGACAGGCTCCATAGCCTAGGCTCACAAGAAAATCCTGTGCAGGCTCGCTGGCGATGTAGGCGAGGAAGTCTTCACTGCGCTGTGCCTGCGGGCTGTTCTTGCCGATGATTGCGTATTGCGTGATAGGTGGGTGCCACTCTGGCGGTATCGGGATACCGGCCTGGGGGCTGAGAGAGCGCGCCACCATAGCCAGATCGGCGGCACCGCTTTGAAAAAACTGAAATGCCTGGCGGACGTTACTCCCCATTACCACGCGACGCTGATCCGGGCCGGCGAAACCCGCTCTGGCCAGTACGGCCCGGGCCGCTATTCCGTAGGGTGCGGACCGCGGATTGGCGATAGCGATACTCAGCTGGCTGTTTGCCAGCGCCGCCTCGAGCGAGGATGCGCCCAGTAGCACCAGTGTGCCCTCGGTGTAGCAGCGTGCGGGGCCCAGGGTGAAACCACCTGCGGCGAGCGCATCCGGGCGTTTTCGATCCGCAGCCAACAGCAGGTCAAAGGGTGCACCGCCGCGAAGTTGGGCCGCGAGCACCCCGGTAGAGGCGCTGCTGATCAGCACCTGCGTTCCGGTTTTTTCAGTGAAGGTAGTGCCGAGGCGCTCGGCGGCGACCCGGAAGTTGGCGGCTACTGCGACCCGCAGGGGCGTATCGGCCCTGAGCGCAGTGGGCAGCATGAGCGCGACGAGGAGCGTGCTGATGAGCACGGCAATCAGCGCCCCGGGGAGTGTCCGGGTACAACCGATAGAGAGCGGGGCGAGCGGAGTACGACACATCGGGGCATTGTAGATCAGCGCGCCGGTGTGCGGGTGAAACACCACAGATGAACCTCCCGGGCACCCGCATCCAATAGTGTCGCGGCAATGGCATTGCCGGTCGCGCCGGTGGTGCATACATCATCAATTATTGTGACCGACCGGCCCTTAAGGTCGCCGCTGACCTTGAAAGCACCGCGGAGATTTCGCAGTCGTTCACGGCGCGAGGAAGAAGCCTGCGGACTCACGCTCCGTTGACGCGACAGACGCACCCGGTGCGCACAGGCCATTTTGAGCTGTGGCTGCACTGCGCACAGGGATCGCAGCAGATCATCGCTCTGGTTGAATCCGCGTCGCAGCTGGCGACGCCAGTGCAAAGGTGTTGGCAGCAAGATGTCCGAGTCGCTCCGCAAGTCGGTTTCTTGCAGCATCAGCCGCGCGATTGTGTCGCTGAGTCGCCGCTCGCCGCGGTACTTCCAGAGACTTACCAGATAGGCCACTGCGACATCGTAGCGATACGGGGCCGTCACGCTTTGCAAGGCCGGCAGACGCGTCTGGCATGCGGGGCACAGGCTGCCCCGACAGTCCGGGAGCGCGCAGCGCGGGCAGGGCGTCCGATTGGGCTGCACAGCAATGCAGCAGAACCGGCAGATCGCTTCTATCCGGTCCGTCGTCTGATCGCAGTAGATACAGCGCTGTGGCGCGAGCAGATTTAACGCTTTGGTCGACAGGCGCCGCACCGGACTGCCAAGCCCACCGATATTCATATTGTGACTGGCGCGCAGCGTGGATTACCATGCGCACTCCTAAAAGGACCTGATCTATGAATATAGCCGCCGTAGAACATCGCCCAGGATCGAGGGAATTCTCCCCGCTGCGCCACGACTGGGAGCGCGAGGAGATAGCGGCGCTGTTCAGTCTGCCGTTTAATGATCTCGTGTTTCGGGCGCAGTCCATTCATCGACAGTATTTTGATCCCAATGAGGTGCAGGTCAGCACACTGCTTTCCATCAAAACCGGCGCCTGCCCGGAGGACTGCGCCTATTGCCCGCAGAGCACCCGTTTCGATACGGGTCTCTCCGTGGAGGCGCTCATGGAGGTCGAACAGGTTCTGCAGCAGGCCCGGGCGGCGCGGGTTGCCGGGGCCACGCGCTTTTGCATGGGTGCTGCCTGGCGCTCACCCAAGGATCGCGACCTGCCGGCCCTCGCGGCCATGATCGAGGGGGTCAAGGATCTGGGGCTGGAGACCTGCATGACGCTGGGCATGCTTTCGGATCATCAGGCGCAGACCCTCGCCGAGGCCGGCCTCGACTATTACAACCATAATCTGGATACCTCGCCGGAGTATTACCGCGACATCATCAGTACGCGCACTTACGATGACCGGCTACACACTCTGGAGCGGGTGCGCCAGGCCGGCATGAAAGTTTGCAGCGGCGGCATCGTTGGCATGGGGGAGGATCAGGGCGACCGCGTGGGCCTGCTGCAGCAGCTGGCAAACCTGCCTGAGCACCCGGAGAGCGTACCGATCAATATGCTGGTGCGCGTGGCCGGTACGCCGCTGGCCGGGGAGAAGGATCTGGATCCCTTTGAGTTTATTCGCACCATTGCGGCCGCGAGAATCCTTATGCCGGAGTCGCATGTACGCCTCTCCGCGGGTCGTGAGGACATGAACGATCAGACCCAGGCGCTGGCGTTTCTGGCCGGGGCGAACTCAATCTTCTACGGTGAAAAGCTGTTGACCACGGCGAATCCAAAAGCCAACACCGATCTTGCGCTGCTGGCCAGGCTCGGCATGAATCCCGAGGAGCGGGTGCTGAACACGGCTCCCTCGCCGGATCCCCGGTTTTACGACGCTGCGCAGCTTGAATAGCGCTGTGGGCTAGCCTCACCTTATAGCTGTTACGTCTGCGCGTAAGTAAGTGCACACTTTAGGCCGAGTTTTCGAGTTATCTGCGCGGCCGGTGGGATTTTGGGTGCGCGTAAATGCCACGAAATTCACATTTTTTGCCATGCATTTTCATC
>JBLIIW010000214.1:0-6192 GCA_047635315.1 Halieaceae bacterium
TCGAAGCCGCCGGCTTCGTGCCTTAGTGAGGAGAGTGCCAAGTTAGCCACGACGAATACTGCCGACAACAGTCCTGCTTTGTGCTGCATTGTCCTGTAAATACGACAACGGGTGTCGTTTCCAGGCCAACAAAATCAATAGCTTAAGGTGATGTGCGCGGCTTTATAAGCGCGGAGTTCAGTCACCAGTGCGACACATTGAATTTTGACGGCCAGTGGGCGTAGATATTGGCGGCTTGCACCGGATCGATGCTGGAAGACGACTGGTCTATCGAATGGCGATAGACCTTCAGTCCACCGTCATCGCGCGGTGCAGCCACGCCCTCCTCGCCGCTACATGCAAGCCGCGTGGAGGTACACAGCAGGATGCAAAGCCGTCGACGCATCGCAGGCTCGTCGCTCAAAGACCGCAAATGTATCATGCCTTCGATCACCGAGGTGCCGTGCTTGCTGTGGTCTCCAAGATGAGTTGTCTACCCTATTCCCGCCAGATTTCATTTCCTGTGCCGTCTGGCTCTACTGCAGGTTCAATCCATGCCACCGCGACATCGAAGATCTACTAGCCGAAGGAGTCATCACCGTCAGCCACCAGTCCATCAGACTATGGTGTATTGAGTTCGGTGCCATTTATGCTCGACGATTGAACAGGATGAGTGCGTTTACAGATTGGGAAGGGCGGTGGCCTGAAACGACTGGATCGGAATTCTTTCGTTTCTGACTTTTAACTTGCGTACCAGCTTCGGCGTTGTAGGCAATGGTATTTGGGCGCCCTAAAGGGCAAGGTCAGTACCTGATTGACGCGTATGCTGAAGTGTACGTTGGTAAGTCGTCTTAATTGTGACCCCGTGGCGCTGGCAATAGATGCACCGCAGCCGTGTCATTCCCATACTTTAGATTACCGCAGACTCTTCGGACCCTGCGGCAAAGGAGTCAGGCTGATATGCGAGAGAACCGCCAACTGATCGACACCGATGCAATTCCCTGGGAGCCACTTTCCGCTGTGCTGCAGCGCAAGGTACTGAATGGCTGTCCCGACGAAGGGCCCCACACGCTGCTGCTTCGTTCCCAGGCTCGCGATCCCGGCCCAGCGTTCGCGCAGTATCATTCCATAGACGAGGAGCTGTATTGCCTTGACGGTGATTTTAGCTTCGATGGTTCCACCTGGTTCCGCGGTGGCTCCTATGCGTTCTACCCGGCGTATTTTGTCCACGGAGCAAACGTCCATGTTCGCGGCGGCTACCTGCTGTACCTGCGTTTGAGCGGGGTAAGCGAACTGTTCAAGGTCGACGAGCCAGCGAGCGCAGTGCCTTATTACGTTGGCGAAGGCGATGCCACTGATTACGCGCTACAGCTTACTGACGCCGGTTCGAGTCAGGCAATCAGCGCGGTTGATGACGCGGGTACTGTGCAGCTAACGCCGCTGCACCGGGACGCGATCACTGGAAAGGGCTCTACGATTCTGTCGACGACATCGGCGGGCGCGGTGAGGACGATTGAGTTTGAGACGTCTGGTCTTCTTGAAGTATTCACGGTGTCAGGAAGGTTTGGGCTGGCCGGTGGCGGTCACCTGAAGACGCACAGCTATCACTGCGAGGTGGGCGAGCGGCCCCGCGTGACCCTGGAATGCGAACAAGGCGGAAGTCTCATGATCAGTCATGAGGGCGAATTGCGTGTCACGGAGCGGGACGCCGCGTCATCATCGGGTTAGCGGCTTGGCCTTCTTGAGACGCGCGTAGTCGCGTCGCCCGCTGGTCGGTTCCTTCCACACGGCGTCTTTAGTCACGTATCCGGGCCAGATCTGCTCCACCGCCGTCACTAGCTGCGGGTCCAACTCTTCGCGGTCGACGCCCTTGGCGCCGACCCAGCGCCACATGTTGAAACCGGGCCGTTGGCCCATTTCCATCCACGGCATCCAGGAAACCGTATTGGTCCAAATCTGCATTGCCGGCACCATGGGCAGATCTGGATTGCGTACTTCGTCGACGCGTCCCGCAAAGCTGAGACTCATGGATCCCAGTATCAGTTCGCCGGAGGAGGATTTTGGCCATTCGTCCGGCTGCAGGGGGTTGCGTCGTGAACCCCACCGGGATGCGGTATGCCAAAGCTGATTGCCTGCCACGCGCCAGCGCCCCTCTACATCGCCGTATACATCGCCGGCTGAGCGACCGACCTGAAAATGACTTCCTGAAGGCCCGCCGCGGTAATGTACGACCTCCACGGTGTCGTCGGTCAGCGGATTATCCCAATGGCTCAGGACCTCGCGTGTTTCGTAGTCGACGTACACGCCGAGGTCATAATCCTGGTTGCCATAACCGCCCCTCGGGTGTGGATACCAGTGCGACTTCTGAATTCCCCGAAAGCCCACCGCGGGCACAGCCACCTCTCCCTCAGTAACCAGGTAGATATCACCTTCATACTGTTGATACACGGTTTCGCGCGCAGTCGAGCCGCGCAATTTGATGTATGCCTCAAGCGCGATGGCGGGATCTTCGAGGTCCAGGGGCCGCGGGGACGCCGAGCGCGCCGCTCCGGCCAGGGCGGCCCCCGAAAGTCCGGCACTCGTGAGCAGCAGGTCGCGGCGGGAAAACTCGGTCATATAGCGCTCTGTTCGGCGTGGGTTGTGTTCTTGCTACTCGAGCCGACTTAGCTTTGACTTGCCCGGGTTATCCGGATCGACAACGCTGATTAGCTTCACGTTATTGCGCGTACGGAATTCGGCCCGCTTGGCGGCGAAGCCCGCCTCATCGATGCGCTTGTCACGATAAAGGATAAATGCACGCAGGGCGCCGACATCGTCTGCCGTGTCATAGACCAGTCCGAAATTGGAGCGGAAGCGGTGGTTTGGCGTCGTGAAATTGAAATACATGCGGTAAGAGTCGACGCCCGTTTGGGGATTGGGCGCCGCCCGCACTCCGTCGTCGGCGCCCAGGACCCGGTAGACCCTGTGTGGATTGAAGGGCCCGGAACTGTGATCAGCGCGGATGTTGCCCAGGGTTCCCGCATGGTCCATGAGCTCACCTGTTGTAGTGATGATCAGTTCAATACCTTCGTCCGGGCCCATCAGGCCCTGGCCATAGCGCGAGGTGGCGATGCCCGACGGATAAAAGCGGTGCTCGGTTTCCTTGAAGGTCGACCCGTGAAGCTCGATGCGGACCAGGCTGTTGTAATTCCGGATCGTGTAATCCATATCGGCGGTGAAGTAGGTATTCTCGCTCGCCCATAAGCCCGACATGTTTTTCCAGAACGGGAAGTCTGCCAGTCTGGGTGCGTCTGCAGCCTGCGTCGTCGCAGAGGCGACAAGGAGTAGTAGTGCCAGGTAAAACCTGCGTCTGATCATAGGGGGTCTCCGAAAGCCGTTTCGCTGTCTGTAGTCCGTCGCTCTCGCGCGCGTGCAAAGCAGGCGCTGCGGAGTGAATCAGCACAACCGTGGTTGTCTTCGGACAGGATTTCAAGGGCAGTATTTTGGGGTAGGGGAGCGCAGAGTCCAAAATAAATCGATGGTTGTCGCCGACCCTCGGATAGACTCGCGCTCCACCAACCCCTATCCGGCGTTCGCTGGGTATTATCCTACCCACGACGAATAGCTATTGTGGGAGCGCGATGTCGCTCCTGAGGCCAGAGGAACCACCCTATGACAGCTAAAACACCCGATCTCGATCTCTCGACGCTTCCCTTGGACAAGATCTACATCGATGGGGAATGGGCGGAGCCGGCCGGCGACACGTTCATCGATGTTGTTTCTCCCGATACCGAAGAAGTGGTGGCGCGGGTGGCGGAAGCCTCGCGTGACGACGTTGATCGCGCCACGGCTGCGGCGCGCAGCGCCTTCGACAAGGGACCGTGGCCGCGTCTGACGCTCGCTGAGCGAATGGACCATGTGCGCAGGTTTTCTGCCGCCGTGCAGGCGCGTAGCGACGAGATCAGCCTCTGCTGGAGCATGCAGGTTGGCGTGCCCCGCACACTGGCTGCGATGCTGACGCCGATGATGGTCAACACCATCGACCCCTACCTCGAGCTCGCCGCAGAGATGGAGCTGGTGGAGCAGCGCCCCACGCCGATGGCCGGGGCGGGCCTGGTCGCGCTGGAGCCGGTGGGGGTTGTCGCCGCCATCGCGCCCTGGAATGTGCCGGTCAACACGATGCTGCACAAGGTCGGTCCGGCGCTGATCGCCGGCTGCACCGTTATCATGAAGCCTTCGCCGGAAACGCCCCTGGAGGCCTACATCATGGCGCAGTGCGCCCATGAAGTCGGATTTCCCGCCGGTGTAATCAATATGTTCTGTGCCGATCGCGACGTGTCCGATTACCTGGTCCAGAGCAGGCAGGTCGACAAGGTCAGCTTCACGGGCAGCGTCGCCGCCGGCAAGCGCATCGCCTCCGTATGCGCCGACCGTATCGCGCGCGTGTCGCTGGAGCTCGGCGGGAAATCCGCCGCGATCATTCTCGACGACTATGATCTGGATGCTGCCGCACAACAGTTGGTCATGGGCATCGCGGGACTGAGCGGCCAGAATTGCGCGCTCCTGTCCCGCGCCTTCGTGAGCCGGGCACGGCACGATGAACTCGTCGCCAAACTGAAAGCCGGGGCGGAGAGCCTGGTGATCGGTAACTCCTTCGACGAGACGACACAGCTTGGCCCGCTGGTGGCGGAACGCCAGCGCGACAGATTCGAGGCACTGATTGCGGTGGGTGTCGCAGAGGGCGCCAACCTGGTCACGGGCGGGGGACGCCCCGCGCATCTCGACCGCGGGTACTTTGTTGAACCGGTGATCTTTGCGAACGTGTCCAATGACATGCGCATCGCCCGGGAAGAGATTTTCGGGCCGGCGCTATGCGTTATACCCTACGACGATCTCGACCACGCCCTTGCTATGGCGAACGATTCCGACTTCGGGCTCGCGGGCGCGGTGTTCACAGACAATCTTGAGAGCGCCTATCAGGTGGCCCGGCGGCTGCGTACCGGCACGGTCTCGCAGAACGGTGGACTTGCCGACTTCGCCCTGGGATTTGGCGGATTCAAGCAGTCGGGCATCGGGCGCGAGGGTGGCGCAGCGGGTCTGCGGGGTTACTTCGAGAGCAAGACGATCCTCATTAACGGCGTGCCGGAAGCGCTCTAGCGCAGGGGCTGTGGCGCGCTGCCCGGCGCAGCGCGCCTTGCCAGACGCAAATCCGGGTTTGCATGAATTCATGCGAACTTCTGACTCACGACACTAGTATGCTGACGCGGAATCGGTCGTATAGAGCGTAGGGTATGGAGCTTGAAAGCGCACATGCGCGCGTGCGCATAGATCCCTCTCAGGGGGGGCGTCTCGCCTCACTACAGGTTTTTGGTCACGAACTTCTCGTCACAGCCGCCAGCAACCCATTGCATTGGGGCAGCTATCCCATGGCTCCCTGGGCAGGTCGCATCCGCCACGGGCGTTTCCGGCACGCAGGCAAAGAGTATCGACTGCCTCTGACGATGCCGCCGCATGCCATTCACGGTACCGTCTGGGGTCGCGGCTGGGAACAGACTGCAGATGATGCGCTCGCCATCTCTCTCGGAGAGGATTGGCCTTTCGCCGGGCGCGCGGAGCAGCGATTTACGCTTCAGGATGACAGCCTGTGCATGGAACTGGCCGTGTACGCCCAGGGTTGTACCTTCCCCGCCAGCATCGGCTGGCACCCCTACTTTCTCCGCGATCTGGGCGCCGGCGGGCGGGCGCGCCTGTTGTTCAGTGCCGACGCCATCTATGCGGATGACCACGAACAGATTCCCACCGGTGAGCTCATAAGTCCACCGGCCGGCCCCTGGGACAACTGCTTTACGCAGGTACAGGGGGCGCCAGGTATTCGTTGGCCGGGAATCATGGAACTCGCGCTCCACTCGGATCTCGATCACTGGGTAATCTACGACCTCCTCGACCATGCGCTCTGTGTCGAGCCCATGAGCGGTCCGCCCAATGCGCTGAATATGGGGCCTCGCGTCGTAACACCGGAGATGCCCCTGAAAGGCAGATTCGAAATGCACTGGAGGCGACACGCTGAAGTCAGTGAGGCCTGCGGTTAACGCCCGGTACAAACCGGCGAGGACCCCTATGCATCGTCGAAGCGCACCGCGGCGGGCCCTCGATGCTTGCGCTGCGACCCGTCACCTGGGCTGGGGCTTGGCGTGTCCCCGGTCGCGGATGATGTCGCGTACGAGCGTGTTGGGG
>JBLIIW010000215.1:0-6111 GCA_047635315.1 Halieaceae bacterium
GCGGCACCGCGCCCTGAACAGCATGCTCGCCCTCGGCGTCATCGCCTGTATCGGGCTGATTCTCTATGTGACGGTCCTCGGAGAGGTGGGAGACAGCTGGCGCCTGCAGCGCAAGATTGGCACGATCCTATTTTTCTCTTTTACCTTTCTGGCCCAGCTGCTGCTCGCCACCCGCCTGCTCCAACTCGACGAGCAGTTGCACCCGAAGGCGGCCATCCTTGGCAGGAGAATACTCAGGCTCTGCCAGCTACTCCTGTGCATCGGCATGCTCAGCGTTCTGCTGCAGTTGCTGAACGCGCCGTGGCATGATCGGGTTGAAGATGCCGTGGAATGGGGCCTGGCGCTTCTACTGCAGCTGAACTTCCTGCTGTGCGCCAGCTATTGGCGGCGCAGTCCCTGGCGTATGGAGTTCCGCCAGGATGCCAAGTAGATTGACCGGACGAACCCATAAAAAGGAAACCATAAGAATGAGCATCCGTCATTTGCATCAGCTCATTACTGCAACCCTGCTTTGCCTGGCCGCGCTCAGCGGGTGCAGCGGCGATCGCAGCGCCACACAAATCGACCGGGCGGCTGCACTGGCGAGCGGTGAGAACCCCTACCAGGTGCCCTTCTCTTCTCCGGACTATCTCCGCGAACATGCCCGCTACCTTGAGGAGGAGCTGTTTCATATCGGCGATACCCCGGTCTGGGACTACAACACCCCAAACCGCGGTTTCGGCAATGTGATCATGATCGAGGGCGATGACGGCATCATTATTGTCGACACGACTACCGCCCCCGCGCATGCCAGCGTCGCCGCGAAGGCCTTTAGGGAGATTAGCGACAAGCCGGTCAAGGCGGTCATCTACACGCACCACCACGCGGATCATATCAGCGGCACCGGCGAATTTATCGATGCGGCGGCGGCTGAGAGCGGTGAAGTCAGGGTGATCGCCGCCGCCAACTTTATCCGCGAGCTCGAAGACGAAAACCAGGTCACGGCGCCGATAATGGGCGTGCGCGCGCTGTATATGTACGGTCAGTTACTGGACCCGGTCAGCGACGGCCGCGACTTTCATATTTCCTGCTGCGGCTACACCCTGGGCAGCGAGAAAAACAGCTATATCGCACCGAACTATTTTGTAGACGGACGCGAAGAGATGACCATCGCGGGTATTCGCATGGAGTTGTTTCAAACCGGCGGTGAATCCGCCAGCCACTTGGCCGTATGGCTGCCTGACCACGGGGTACTACTCACCGGCGACGAAGTGCAGGGCCCGAACTATCCCAACCTTCACTCCCTGCGCGGCACCAAGCCGCGCGATGCCATCCGCTGGGTGGACGCCATAGACCGCATGCGCGCCTACAACGCCCAGTACATGGTGCCCAGTCACGGCCAACCCATGTCCGGGCGCGAGGAGATCAGCGACATGCTGACTTTGTATCGCGATGCCATCCAGTTCACTCACGACCAGTCCCTGCGCCTCATCAACAAAGGCTATACGCCGGATGACCTGGCCAATGCCATAAGCCTGCCTGCGTTCATGGATAGCGATCCCTGGACCCGCGAGATGTACGGCACGGTGAAACACAACGTCAGGGAGTTCTATGTCGCCTATATCAGCTGGTGGAACGGCGATCCCGCAGAGCTGGACCCCCTGCCGCGACAGGAGAAGGCGCGCCGGCTCATCGAGCTGATGGGAGGTCGTGAACAGGTGTTTGCGGAGGCAGAGCGCGCTTTCCAGGACGGCGATGATCAGTGGGCCGCCGAACTCACAGCCTATCTGGTGCGCACAGACCGCGATGATATGCAGGCTCGCTACCTCAAAGCCGCCGCCCTGCGGCGCATCGGCTACGGCACGGCCAACACCAACTGGCGCGGCTTTTACCTGACCTCCGCAAGAGAACTGGAGGGCTCCGTGGTCCCGCGTGAGATCGTCCTGGGCCTGCAAAAACGGCGCTTCGACCCCACCCAGATGAACACCGGGCAGTTGCTGAATCTCCTGCGCTTTCGCGTGGACGTCGAGGCTGTGGGGGACCGCCGTATAAGCGTCGCCTACCAGCTCAGCGATAGCGGCGAGGCCTATACGCTGCAGTTGCGCAACAGTATTCTCCATATCCAGCCGAAGATTCTACCGGATGCGGATGTAACACTGACGCTTACTCGCGACCTGCTGAACCGACTGTTTATGGAGGAAATCAGCTACGAAGAGGCTATTGCGCAGGGGCTGCTCGAGGTGCAGGGCTCCAAACTCGACCTGCTGCGCTTCGGTAAATCCTTCGATCGCGACCCGGGCCACCCCTATCTCAGCTTGCGCTAGCGAGCTCCCCGGGGGTCTCCCAAGCGGGGGGCTGACCTGTGACCGAATCAGCCTGAGAGTCCAGCTCCGTCGGGCTGCGTATAAGCGTTATGAATAAGCGCAGCGCAGCCAGCGATAACCCGGTCCACCAGACCGCCAGAAACCCTGCCCGGAGCGGGCAAAACGCCCCCTCGGTGCTAGTGCTTGCGGCCTATGGCGCCCTCGCCTTTCCCCTGGCTGGTGCGTTTATCGCGCTGCAGGTCATCGTGCCTACCTTTTACGCGCAGGCGCTCGGGCTGAGCCTCTCAGCTATCGGGGGCATCCTGCTCACAGCGCGGCTCTGGGACCTGTTCACCGACCCGGTGGTGGGTTATCTGTCTGACCGCACCCCGGCGGCCTGGGGCCGGCGCAAGATCTGGATCGTCGCCAGCGCGCCGCTGATCGCCCTAACCGTGTGGCTGCTCTTCAATCCTCCACCCGGAGTGGGCAACCGATTCCTGCTGCTCGCTACCCTGGCCATATATATCGCCGGCACCATGAGCATCGTGCCGCTAAATGCCTGGGGTGCGGAGTTGAGCACCGCCTACCACCAGCGCAGTCGCATCTCCGCTGCCCGGGTAATCTTCGGACTCGCGGGCACCCTCACAGCACTGCTGCTGGTTGATAACAGCGACAACCAGGCTCTGGCGGATTCCCTGTTTGCTATTGCCCTGCTGACCCTCGCAGGGCTGGCAGTCAGCGTGCCCGTCGCCGCCGTTCTGGTGCCCGACCGCAGCGTAGTCACCCGGGATAAAAACTCTCTGCGCGAAGCCCTGGCGCTCCTACTGCGACCTTCGCCCTTCCGCCGCCTGCTGCTCGCCTTTTTACTCAATGGCCTTGGCAATGCGATACCCGCCACGCTTTTCCTGCTTTACGTCACGCATGTTCTACAAGCGCCGGGGATCGCCGGCCCCATGCTCTTCCTGTATTTTGTCTGCAGTGCTGTATCGGTGCCTATCTGGGTGCGCCTGTCGAGGAGCCTCGGCAAGCACCGCAGTTGGTGTATAGCGGTCATGGGATCCTGCCTATTCTTCGCCGCCGTGCCCTTCCTCGGCAGCGGCGACACGCTATTCTTTGCCCTGGTCGTTATCGGCACTGGCCTGATGATAGGCGCAGATCTGGCGTTGCCGGCCGCGATCAACGGCGATCTCATTGAATGGGATGAGTTGCACAGTGGTCGTCGGCGACCGGGACTGTTCTTTGCCTTATGGGGTACGGCCTCCAAGCTGGCCTTCGCCCTGGCCGTAGGACTGATATTCCCCATCCTTGACCTCGCAGGCTTTGATGCCACGGGCAGTAATCTCCCGGAGGATGTGCGCCTACTGGCGCTGCTCTATGCGGCACCCAGCCTACTGTTCAAGTCCGCAGCCGTCCTCATGATGTGGCACTTTCCTATCGACGAAGCAGAACACGGGCGTATCGGCAGGCTGCTCGCCGAACGCGCCAGGAGGGAATAAACTCTCCCCTGTTCAGGCTGGCGCGGAGCCGACCATCAGCGACTGGAATCCACAGCACTACGAACGCTTTGGCGATGAGCGGCAGCGTCCCGCCCGCGACCTGATCGCCGCCGTTCCCCTGCACGCAGCGTATCTGATCTGCGATCTTGGCTGCGGCTCGGGCCTGTCAACGGAACTGCTGGAGCGGCGCTGGCCCGCCGCAGAGATTAGCGCTGTGGACAGTTCCCGGGGGATGCTGGAGCGAGCCCGGCAGCGCTTGCCGTCTGTGCGTTTCTCTCTTGCCGACATCGCCAACTATTGCTGCGACCAGCCCCAGGACCTTGTGCTGGCCAATGCGAGCCTGCACTGGCTGGGAGAGCACACCACGCTGTTGCCCCGGCTGCTGGAACAGCTTGCTCCCGGGGGCGTACTGGGCATACAGATGCCCGACAACCGCGCCGAGCCCAGCCATCAACTGATGCGCGATATCGCGGCAATGGAGCCGTTTTCCTCCGCGCTGGGGGAGGCCCCGGTGGCACAGACTGCACTGCTGGAGCACGCGCAGTACTCCGACTGCCTGGCGCCACTCTGCACTGCGCTAAGTCTCTGGGAGACCCGCTACCTGCACGTTCTGGAGGGGCATCAGGCTATCGTGGACTGGTTCGCCAGCACGGGGCTGAAGCCGTTTATCGATCGACTGCCGAGCGCACTGCAAAAACCTTATCTGGACAAGTATCGCGAGGAACTTACAGCCGCCTACCCCACGCGGGTGGACGGCCGTGTACTACTGGAAATGCCGCGGCTCTTTATAGTCGCCCAAAGATGATCACCTGAAGCGATCAGCCAGCAAATACAGCGGGTGGAAGTGCTCGCGGAACAGTTGAGGAGGGAGCAGGAATGAGCTATAGCGAAACACTGCGTGTGCGCTTTCGCGACACCGATGCGCAGGGACATATGTTTTTCGCAAATTATCAGGTATTTGCCGATGAGGTGGCCGGAAACTACATGCGCACCCTGGGTTTTGACTGGAGCCGTCCAGAGGATCTCCCCTGCTATGTATTCACGGTAAACGTGAACTGCGACTACCTGAACGAGTGCCATTCAGGGGAGGACGTGCGGGTCGAGGTGGCCTACCAGCGCATTGGCAACACCAGCGCCACACTGGGCTTCTCACTGACCCGCACCCGGGACCAGCAAACGCTTGCCCGGGGCGCGTTCACGCAGGTCTTTGTGGATCGGAAAACGCGCAAACCCATTTCCGTGCCACCGACAGTTCGCGCCGCAGTGCCCGCACAGTGAACCCACTCAGAACGGTATGAGCGTGTAGCCCTCTTGCTGCAGGCGCACGTGGGCCGTCATGGCAGACACTGACATAGTCACTGTGGGGCTGAATTCCCCGGGCTGCATACCGCGAAAAGCGGCGGTCTGGCTGCACAGGTAAATAGACACGCCCGCTTCCGCCAACTCACCGAGCAGCGCACTGTTGGGGTTGGCTTCGTTAAAGCGTGCCTCGTAGGCTGTATCGGTGAGAAGGTCCTTGGCGGCCTTACCGTGCACAATCAGCGCGAAATTAATGTTCTCCTGCGGTATGCCGCTCTGTGCGTGCATATTCAGAAAGCGCGCTGCAGAAACGAGGTGCCGATTCTGGTCACCGGGAAACTCCGCAACCGCCGATACATCCATGGAAACTTTATAGTGCACCTTGGGATCGAGGTTGTAGGAGCCCGCGGGCGGCGTCATGACCGGACCGAAATTTGGCACTACGGGCCCGACCTGCGACTCCCCGGCGAGGCCCGCAGCGCTGCCCAGAACAAAGATCGCTGGCACAAGCGTTCGCGCCCCAGCTAATAAGCGGGCTTTTAGTAACGGGCTTCGGCTTCTCTGAGTACGCTCTAACATAATCTCTCCCAATACTTCATCAAGGACGGCGCCGGGCGCTATTGTCGCCGCTGCGCGAAGTTTAGAATATGGTCTGAGCACAGGAATGTCAGCGATGTTTGCAGGGATTGCCCGTCGCCCGGCCAGGCCACTTCCCGGCGTACTCTGTGCGCTGTGTCTTTGCCTGTGCTGGCCGGCAGCACGGGCGGAGGCGCAGTCGGTGCTACTGGAGGACCGCGTGCCAGTGCTGAGTGCCAGGCTTAAGACCTCCGGCAGCTGGCCCGAGGGGCCGCTAGTACTTCTGCTCCACGGCACCCTCTCCCACCGCAATACGGAGATAATCCAGTCCCTGGAGGATCTGCTCGCAGAAGAGGGTGTCAGCACCCTGGCGCCTAACTTGAGTTTCGGCGTGGAAGCCCGCGAGAACGCCTTCAGCTGTGCGGCACAGGCGCGGCAGGACTTCGCTGGCGCACAGG
>JBLIIW010000216.1:0-6104 GCA_047635315.1 Halieaceae bacterium
TGCCCGACCTGAAAGACAGTTTCTTCAACACCGCAAACACACCGGCGGTCAGTGCGTTCTGCTTTTCTTTAATAAGGAGGTAATTCCACCCCAGCCCACGGCTGGGTCACCGTTGGTTTGCACGGGCTAGTTTTCCCTAGAAAACATACCGTGCTGTCTATGGCCAGATACATTCAGGTCAACCGGGATTGGTGTCCCGTGATCGTACCGCTCCTGGAGCCTGCGCAGCTTCTGTTGCCAGGTGATCAGAAACACTCACCTACGGATGAAACACTATGCGGAACCTGAACTATCAACTGAAAATGTTATGCAAGCACAGCCATGAAGGCAGCTTCGAAACCCGCGTGGGGCGTGAGCCTGCGCCTACAGCAGGCCTTCGGCCTGAGAAGAGAAGAAGCAATCAAGATCCAGCCCCGCTGGGGCGACCGGGGTGCTCACCTGCACCTCAAAGCCAGTTGGACCAAGGGCGGGCGGGAGCGCACGGTACCTATCCGCACCCAGGAACAGCGCGGACTGCTGGAACAGGCCAAGCAGCTGGCCGGCACAGGCTCTCTGATCCCCCGCGGTCGCTCATACATCGAGCAGCTGAGAATCTACGAGCGCCACACCGCGAATGCCGGTCTATCCAAAATGCACGGCCTCCGCCATGCCTATGCGCAGCAGCGCTACCTGGAGCTTACCGGCTGGCCATCGCCCCATGGCGGGGGGCCAAGCAAAAAGGTGTTGACCACGATGCAACAACAAATCGACCGGCGGGCTCGGATGACCATCAGCAGAGAGCTAGGTCATGTCAGAGAGCAGATCACTGCTGTCTACCTGGGGCGCTGAGAAATGGCCTCGATTCTCCCGCGATTTATCCGCCTGCGCGACGCCCCTAGCTACCTGGGAATGGACAAGAATCGATTCAACCGGGAGGTTCGCATAACCCTGACGGAGATACCGATCGGCAAGCAGGGCATTGCTTTTGAGCGACTTGAAATGGACGCCTGGGCGGAGGAGTATAGAAACCGCTGTGGGTGTTCGCCAAAGCATAGAGGAGATTTCCTATGTCAAAGCGAATCCCGGGCCTCTACAAGAGAGGCACCCAGGGCATCTGGCACATTGATAAATGCATCAGGGGATATGGCCGACTTCACGAGAGCACTGGAACAAGCGAGCTCCAGGAAGCGGAAAGGTACCTGATTCGACGATTGGAAGAGATGAGCAAGGCGAATGTTTACGGCATTCGAGTGGAACGCACTTTTCGGCAGGCGGCCACCCGGTTTTTTCTGGATTACCAGCACCCGCGCAGTATCGGTCGCTACGCACAATCCCTGAAAATTCTGGACCCGCATATTGTTGATCTGCCATTGCGCCGGGTTCATCAGGGCACGCTGGAGTCGTTTATCCAGCATCGTCGCAAGCAGGGTATGCGAGCCAATACCATCAACCGTGATCTAGCGGTGGTGCGGCGAATTCTGACTCTTGCCGCCAGATTATGGCGGGATGATTCTGGTTTGACCTGGCTCGAAACGGCCCCTCTGCTGTAATTACTCGATTGTGACGATGCCCGTAAGCCGTATCCCTTATCCTGGGACGAGCAGTCGAGGTGATTTGCGCGACTGCCAGCTCACGCAAGAGAAATGGCGTTGTTCAAGGTCAACACTGGAACGCGGGAGCAGGAAGTCGCTTGTTTACGCTGGGATTGGGACGTATCGATTCCAGAGCTGCAAACCAGCGTGTTTATTGTGCCGGGTAATGGTGTCAAGAACGGAGAGGACAGACTGGTGGTGTTGAATGGCGAAGCGCGGGAGGAGGCTGGATTGCCGCAAGTGTGGGTACATGATTTGAAGCATACCTTCGGTCGCCGGTTGCGGGCCAAAGGTGTCAGTCATGAAACCCGGCAGGTTCTCCTCGGCCATAAGAACGGACAGATCACGACGCATTATTCCGCTGCAGAAGTTGGGGAACTGATAGACGCGGTGGAGAAAGTGAGCTGGTCGGGTAGTTCAGCGCCGACCCTGACCCTGACCCTGATTAAAAATGAAAACTCCCGCAAATCTCCCGCAGTTGGGAGGAGGGAGAATCTTAATACGGCTTAAAGAATGCTTAGGTTATTGATTTTTAAGGTAAAAATTGGTAGCTACGGGTGGACTTGAACCACCGACCCCAGCATTATGAATGCTGTGCTCTAACCAGCTGAGCTACGTAGCCACGGCGTTTTTCGCACCCCCATTTCGAGGGACGCGAATTCTCTACATTTGTCCGCCGCAAGTCAACCACCACATGCCAGTCGCCCTGCCGGTGAGCCCGAGGGAAATCCACGGGGAATCGCCGAAACGACCGTCCGGCATTCACACCACAGGGCGCACCGAACCGCACTCCCGTATCATAGCCCTGGACAGATCCCAAGAGACTCCCCATCACCCCATGACTGTGCAGGCAGAACGGCCCCTTCGGACCAACTCCCATGAAGACATGATCCATATCGTGGGCCTCTACAAATGCGGCACCTCCTGGCTGTTGCACATGCTCGCCGCCCATCCGCAGGTCGCCGCCCTGCGCGAGTTCGATGCGATCAGGGCCGCCTATGCACCCAATCGCCAGCTGTGGACGCTGCCCGCCGCGGCACTGGATTATGCTTTCCGCCGCCCTGCCAGTGCGCGGTGGATGCAGAGGCGAGAAGCCTCCACGGCCAGAGTACCCCACGCGGTATTTCGGGAGATGTTTGCCGGCCGCGGTCTGATACCCGTGATGGGCGCCGATAAGCAGAGCCGGGCCGCCTCCCTACCCCTCGAGGACCTCGCCCCCCTTCTCGACCAACTGCTGGAACTGGGGGGGTTTAAGGTCCGACGCAGCGACGGCCCCCTTATCAATCCCAACCGGCACAGCAACACCCTGGGCGTCATGAACTTTCGCCGCGCAGATCTGCTCGCCCTGATGGAGGCGGTGCGAGACTGCGGGGATGCACAGCAGGCACCGAAACTGTTCTTTGCCAGCCTGTGTTCGCAGGTCCAGCCTGGCGCACGCATCGCCTGCAAAGCCGCCGATCAGGTAATGCAGTTTGCGGCTCTCAAACGCGCGTCACCCGGTAGTCGCGCCATTGCAATTATTCGCGATGGCCGGGACGCGGCGGTGTCAGCGCGCCATTTCGAGTCGCTCATGCGCAAACGCGAGGCGCCCTGGGCGACTGCTCGTGCAAGCTACTCCCGCCGACTTCTCGGCTGGTCGCTTCGCGCTGCGAAGCTTGCAGAGCACGCGCGACGCGGCGATGTCCTGGTCCTGCGCTACGAAGATTTGCGCAGCAATTTTGTCGCCACGTGCAGCGCGCTCCTGGAAAAGCTTGAGCTTGATAGCTCGCCAGAGATTGTCGACCATATTCACAAAGTCACCGATTTCTCTGCCGTCGCTGACGGTCGGCAACCCGGCGAGTCGGCAGAGCACATTGTCCGCAAGGGGAGCGTCGGCGAATGGAAGGACGATCTTTCACCGGGCGCGGCCCCCATAGCCTGGAAGTTGGTCGGCAAAGAGCTACAGGCCTTCGGGTATCGTCCTGACGGCGCGATAGAAGCCTCACCGCTGGTATTAGGACACAGTGAAAGGTTGATGAGCAGCTAGCGCCGACCAGCTCTCTTTTGCCAGATTTCGATCGCTATTGACGTTCCGGCTCACGGCATAAAAACGCAAGCTGTCAGTTCTCGATAGTTGAGGTACTGACAATGATAGGCTACATACCCTCGCTCCGAAGTCGCGGTTCGCAGAGCTGCACTCCAGGACCCCACTTGCTAAAAAAAAAATGGCTGGGGCAGATCCGCCCTTGCTGGAAACACGCGTTGTGTCTTTTCCTGGCTTTGCTGTTCTTGCTCGGCAGCCAGAGCAGCAAAGCCTTGCCGCTGCTGACTGAGATTCACTACAACGGCATCAGCAGCGGGAGTGACCCGGACGAGTTCCTGGAAATCAGTAATGCGGGCACACAACCCCTCAATCTTAGTGGCTACAGTTTCACCGCAGGCATCGCCTTCACATTTCCCGGGAATAGTCGCCTTGCGCCGCTGCAATCTCTGGTCATCGCCAGAAATCCCGCCGATTTTCGCATCGTGTTTCCCGACTTTTCCGGCGCGCTTTTTGATTTCTCCGGCGCGCTCTCCAATAGTGGAGAAACCCTTACACTGAAAGACGGCGCAGGATTTGAGCTGTGGAGCATCAGTTATAACGATAGCGCCCCCTGGCCCATTGACGCAGACGGGTTGGGTGCCTCCCTGCAATTCATAGGAGACTCCAAAGACATCGATTCCCCGGCCCGGTGGATAGCGGACGCGCCCAACCCGGGTAGTTGGGTCCCCTCGCAGACAACCGAAAGCAGCGCAGCGGTGTCAGCCCCCGCCAGTCTTGCGCTGCTATCCCTAGGGCTGTTCGGGATGCGCATGCGCTCATTGAAGCATCGAACACCACAGGCCCGCCCCTCCCAGGGCGACTGATTACGCCGCCGCAGCCTGTTATTCTCAGCTCTGCTCACCAACAGGGGGCCACCGGGCCTCGCATGGCAAACTCCTTGACCGGCCTTGTCCCCCGCGCCGAACCGAGATTATTCCAATGGGGACTCACTGCCAGATCTTTGAGTCAGGCCCTTCCCTAATCAGCGATCCGGTCGCACACTTGACCACAACGCTCAACTTCCTTGGCTACAGCATGTGACAGGCGATTTTCAATGTCAGATTTCTTCATAGCCAGACAGCCCATCTTTGACCGGTCCCTTGATTTGTTTGCTTATGAGTTGCTGTTTCGCACCTCAGATAGCGGCGCGGCACCCCGGGACTTTGACGACGACGTCGCCACCGCCCAGGTTCTCAGCACCAGCGAAGAAGTGGGGCTCAAGAAACTTGTGGGCGAACATCGAGCATTCATTAACCTCCCGCACAAGTTTCTTGCGGAGCCGGACCTGCTTCCAGCGCAACCGGAGAATGTTGTTCTAGAGGTGCTCGAACATGTCGCACTGGATGATGCCGTTATCAACGGCATGCGCGCTCTGGCAGAACGGGGCTATACCCTGGCCCTTGACGATTATGTGTACGATCCGCGCTTTGAAGCAGCGCTTCCGTACGTCAGCATCGTAAAACTGGACATACCGCAAATACCGCCAGAAAGCTGGGAGACAGAGATTCAGCGCCTGAAATCCTGGGGGGTACAGATACTCGCGGAAAAGGTCGAAACCAATGAAGAGTTTCAGCGCCTTTCGGAACTCGGATGCGACTATTTTCAGGGCTATTTTTTTGCAAAGCCCAAAGTGGTGAAGGGAAAGCGTCTCGCACCCAACAAGCTCACGATGCTGGAACTGATGTCGCAGATCAACAACCCTGAAATTGACGTCGATTCTCTCAGCAAACTCGTGGCGCAGGATGTGGCGCTCTCGGTCCGCGCCCTGAACTACGTCAATTCTGCTGCGAGCTCCCTGAGTCGGCGAATCGAGTCTGTGCGTGAAGCGGTAGTGTATATCGGGCGGGAAACCCTGCGTCGCTGGGTCACCCTGTTTCTCATGGCGCAGATTGACGACAAGCCCGGCGAACTCATGACCATGGCGCTCGTTCGAGCCAAGTTTCTGGAGCTGCTTGCCCGGGAGGCTGCGCAGCCGGACGCAGATGCTTTTTTTACTGCTGGACTGTTTTCGCTGCTGGACACACTCATGGATAGCTCCATGGAGGAAGTGCTGCAATCTCTTTCGATCAGCGATGAGCTTCGCGCTGCCCTTGGGGAACGCGCAGGCAGGAAGGGTGAGGCTCTGAATCTCGCGGCCGAACTTGAGCAAGGCAGACTCAGTGGCTTTGCAGGCTTTACGCTACCGGCGACCGCGGTCGCGTCTCTCCACCTTGCAGCCACGCAATGGGCCGATGAAACGCTGGCGGGAATGGGGCTTGGTTAGCGCAGTGGTGGAAATAGTTGAACGTGCAGATTAGTATACGCGCCGCTGCCCCCGAGACCAAAAATAATGAGTAATCCTGCTTTCGAGTTCGTACGCCAGCTAGGTACGGAACTGGCCTCGGGTGATTTTGATCTACCACCTTTCCCGGACACGGCCCAGCGAGTACAGCGCTGCGTTGCCAATCCTGACTCTGATATTTCGTCACTCG
>JBLIIW010000217.1:0-6086 GCA_047635315.1 Halieaceae bacterium
GAACATTATGACCTGGTGGTCCTAGGCGCTGGCATGAGTGGCCTGGCTGCGGCCTTCTTCTACCGCAAAAAAATGAGCCCCAATGCCCGTATTCTCTTACTCGACAATCACGATGACTTTAGCGGCCATGCCAAGCGCAACGAATTTCACAGCGATGGCCAAATGATGCTGAGTCTTGGCGGCGCCCAGAATCTGGAAAGCTCCAGCGGCTACAGCAAAGGGGCTGGGAGCCTGATGGTCGATATTGGTATCGATGATGATTTTATTGCAGCGATGGACACCAATACGCCGGACAACATGGCGCTGGCAGGCAAGCTGGATGCGGATAATGGCGTGTCATTACCAGGGCCGGATGGCCACGTGACAATAAGTGGCAACTGGAACGCGGTGATGTACGGCGGAGAAGGTTACGAAAAAACTGTACGCGCTCTGCCGATACCCCGTAGCGAACAAGATACCCTGATCGACTTTTTTGGCGGCAAACGTGACTTCCTGGACGGACTGTCACTGAGCAAAAAATGGGATTACATCAATTCTGTCAGCTACAACCGGTTGCTGCTGGAGCGCGTCGGCCTCGATGAGAACACCCTGCCGATAATGAATGCCGGCATCCTGCATTTATCCGGCTTCTCCGGATGGAATCTCACCATGCTGGAAGCGATCGGTAACGGCGCCAGCGGCATTAAAGCGATGGGCTGGCCGGGCAAGGCTGCAGCCAAAGTAGGCGGTGTCTTTTTGGACAGTCTACTGAAGGTGCGAATATTCCCGGATGGTAACGCCTCTGTCGCCAGGTTACTGGTGCAGAAACGGATACCCGAGGTTGCCCCCGACATGAGCGGGCCAGAAGACGTCGCCGCAGCCCGCTTTGATTACAGTGCTTTGGACCTTGACAACAATGCGACACGATTACGATTCAACGGCACAGTGGCGGGCGTGCGTGAAATGGATGACGAGCACCTTGAAGTGGATTACGTGCAGCACGGAAAGCCCCTGCGCATAACAGCCAATCACAGTGTTTTGGCCTCCTATAACAACCTCATACCTCATCTGTGCCCGGAGATGCCGGAGCCCCAAAAAGAGGGCTTGCGCTACGGCGTAAAGACACTGTTTGTCGACGCTAACGTACTATTGGAGAACGGCCGCGCCTATTCCAAACTGAACCCCACATTGCTCCAGTACCCCTACGATCCGTTCCAGTGGGTAAGCACAGCGCCTAGCATGACCATTGGGGGATACGAGCCCCCTCGCGGACCCGATGACCCGATGACCCGATGGTGGTGTTCATGATGAACTCGCCAATGACGTTAACGACATCGGAGGACGGATCGGGGCGCGATCAGCTGCAATCAATGCTGGGCAAGCACGGCTTCGATAACGAGCGCGATATTAAGGCCATCACCGTCAACCGTATTCCTCACGGTTACGCCTGTCCCTACCTTGCGCTGGATGACCTCGAATGGGTCGAAGGCCAGGCACCCCACGAGATCGGTCGGGCAAAATTCGGGCGTATCTCTATCGCAAACACAGATTCCGAAGCGATGCCGCTGAAGGATGCGGCTTTCGATACCGCCCGGCGAGCGGTGGAAGAACGGACCTTACAAACCTGGTAGAACGTACCGTTAACGAAGTAAATATGAGGATCGAAAACATGCGAAAAATCTTAAGCTATTTTGTCATTATGTTGATGCCGTTTTCTGCAATGGCCGAACACCACGGTGCGGAAAACACTGATCTCCACGCTGCAATCAAAGCGTTTGACCATGCTTATGCGACTAACGATGTCGAAAAATACTTCAGCTTATATGCCGACGATGCATCGGTGTATTTCGGCGACGGCAGAGTGGATATGGCTGCTTACCACGACATGTGGACCGCGTTAATGGAAGCGGGCGGCGGTGTTGAGCTGAACGAAATGTCGGATCTTCAGGTGCAGCTCATGCCCGGTGGCGATATCGCTATAGCGACGTCCTTCATCGACAACCGCACGCGCTCTCCTAATGGAACAACGTCTACGTCGAGGGCGTTCGAGACTGACGTGTGGCAGAAAATCGACGGCAAATGGAAGATCATCAGCTTGCATTACAGCGGAATCTCAGCAGAGGAGTGACGCTCCGCCTGTCGAGCCATTGGACGCCGCTGACACCAACGACATCATGAGAAGTTTTAATACAATGAAATACAAAATCACACGACGTGATTTTATGAACGGTGTGGCCGTCGGCACCGGTGCAACCTTGCTGGCGCCCCAGGAACTGTTCGCGCAAGCTCCACAGGGCATGTCGTCCGTCATTTATCCACCAACAAAAACGGGGATGAGGGGCAACCACCCCGGTTCTTTCGAGGTGTCGCACGCCCTTGCCTGGCAAGGAGTAAAACCTGCGGAGCACCGCAAACTGGACCAGCACTACGACCTGGTAATTGTGGGCGCGGGCGTTAGTGGTCTGGCGGCTGCCAGATTCTACCAGCAGCATATGGGGCCCGATGCAAAAATCCTGTTACTCGATAATCATGACGATTTTGGCGGGCACGCCAAGCGCAACGAGTTTCACGAAGGTGGACGGATGCTGCTGGGCGTAGGCGGCTCGGTGAACCTGGATGGCCCCAATGGCTACAGCGACGTAGCTAAAGGCTTACTGGATGATCTCGGCGTTGACCTCCACGCTATGAAAGCCAACATCGATGAGCCAGCCGATAGCGGCAGCGTGCTGGCGCTTCCCAGCGCTGACGGCCACGTGTCTGTCGTTGGCAAGTGGAATGAGTTCATGCTCGGCATCGGCGACTACGAACCGGCTGTTCGTGCCCTCCCCCTGGCCCTACCGGAACAGGACAAATTGATCGAGTTTCTCGGCGGCGACCGCGACTATCTCAGCGACTTGTCAGTGACTGAAAAACAAGCCTACGTCGCGTCGGTTAGCTACTGGGCGTTCCTGGCGGAACGGGTGGGCCTCTCAGCAAACACAATCTCAATGTTCTACCCGGTACCCAAACTAATGTTTGGATCTGCTGGGCTAAGAGTCAGCGTACTGGAGGCGTTTTACCTGGGTTGTCCCGGCATACAGGGAATGAGCTGGCTAGGCGAATTGGCGGAAAAGCTCATAGCAGACACTACAGCCGGCGAGCAGTCCTCGCTGTATTTTCCAGACGGCAATGCCTCCCTGGCCAGGTTGCTAGTACACAAACTCATTCCGAAGGCAGCCCCTGATGTCAAAGGGTTCAGCGATATCGCTGCCAGCCGGTTCGACTATGGCGCGCTTGATCGGGCCGACCATACAGTCCGCTTGCGACTGAACAGTACGGTGGTTGGCGTGCAAGAAACCGGGAACAACCGTGTCACGGTGGATTACGTCCACGACGGTGGCCCTCTAAGCGTCACGGGCGATCACTGTGTACTTGCCTGTTACAACGGCGCAATCCCGTACCTGTGCCCACAATTACCTGAGAGTCAAAAAGAAGCGCTGCGCTATGGGGTTAAAGTTCCGCTGGTATTGGCCAATGTCGTGCTAAAGAACGGGCATGCCTGGTCGAAACTCGGCGCTGGCTCGGTGAGCTGCCCCGACGATCCCTACGTCAGACTGACCGTCGCGCCACCCACGACAACAGGGGGCCATCAACCACCGCGCGGGCCGGATGATCCCATGGTGGCCTTCATGCTCGGCGTCCCGAGCGTGGAACCAACCGGTTCTGAAACCAGTCGTGAGCTGCTTCTAAAGGCGCGCCATAACCTGTACGCGACGAGCTTTGACACTCATGAGCAAGAAATCCGGGACCAACTTCAAGGTGTGCTCGGCGAGCACGGCTTCAATCACGAGACCGACATTAAGGCGATTACCGTAAACCGCTGGGCTCATGGTTATGCCTACGAATACATGTCACTGGATGACCCGAAATGGGCGGCAGGACAAGCGCCTCATGAAATCGGGCGAGCGCGGCTCGGACGGATTTCTATTGCGAATTCGGATTCCGAAGCTTATGCCTATCTGAATGCTGCTATCGATGCCGGTTGGCGAGCGGTACAGGAGCAAACAACCCTAAGCAAGAAAAAGTAAGCAGCCTGCGGAACTGGTTCACGATTTCATCCAGTAAACGAATCGAAGAGCGCCTCACCGGCCTAGCTGCTGACGCTGGCCCATCTGGCACCACAACGATAACTCCATATCGGAGCCCTTCTCTTTGGCATCGCCAGAGGGGGCGATCTAGACAACGGATTGCTCGCACTCGTCGCCACCCACCACTACGCCGCTTTCATCGTAGATATAAATACCGGCATTGCGCACTTCAATATTCTGTACCCGGTCTGTACCCGCCTGAACATTCACCGTCTTTGTAGCCCCGGCCGCATCCGACATGGTGGTCGCTTCGCCTGCAGATTCCACAAGCCCCCTCTGCTGGTCTTCCAGAGAGCTAAAGCCTGGCAGGTAGCCACTGCTCATGCGCAGCGGGTAGCGGAGTCCTCCCGAGTCGCGATAAACCCGCACCGGGCCGGTTAGAGGCGCGGTCTCCCCATCATCATTGACCGCAAACAACAGAGTGTACCGCGCAGAGGGCTGCTCAATACTGCCCAGGGGCGTGAGTGTCGCGATATCCGCTGTCGCCAGGTCGGGTACTTGCTGCAGCACGCTCTTAGCGTTATTGCGTTGCTGTTGGCCCTCATTGACGGTGGCCGCTATCTGGCCAAAGAGTGCACCCAGGGCCGCGCCGGCTTCTCCGGCACTGTCAATATCGCCCGCCTCCAGCTCCTTCGCCGCTTGTTGCAAGCCCCCCATCACCTGTCCGAAAGCGGTACCGGCTTCTTCCACTGCAGTCTGTTCTTCAGCGCTCAATTCCTCCCCGCTGCGACACTCATCACGACGAGGCAAATCACCGGATTGGTATAACCCCCGGTCACAGGCATCGATCGATAAAAGGCCGCCGGCCCGGTGACAATGCGACCAGCACTGGCGATAATCATTCCGAGGTCGAATCGGTTTGCTTCATTCATGTTCACAGTTCCTGTCCTGCTGTCAGCCGTGAAGAACCTGGACCTTAGCGTTGTTATTGGCGCACGGACCGAGTCGATGGTAGTAAGCGTAGGCGGGGTCCGGTGTAATGGCAAAGATGCGTCAGGGGTCTACTGGAAAATTTTCGCCAGCCGCGACCACGCTCCCCGAGCCCAGCGATACAGCTGGCAAAGCTGTCCGCGTCGACCGCAAGTACCGGCAGCGCAAACAGCAGGCACAAAATATGGAACACAGAACGTTGCATAAACCCCTCGATCCCCAAGCATGGATGCATCATGGCGAAGTCCGCGCGCTTGGATCTCAACTACGGATATTCCTGCGCTGATGCGTACCAGCACAGCCTGAGCCAGAACTGCTTGATGCTGCCAGTCATTCGCTGGCCCTGTTGTGCACGAGTACTCAGCGGCGCACTCAACCCGCGGTAATAGCTGCTGGGTGAACCTCCAGGGCCTTGCAAAGCGCGCGCACCAGGCCGCCATGCACTGCCAGCTGGTTCACGACTTCTTGATTGAACTCATCCGGGTAACGAATCCCTTTGGACTCTCTCACCTCTTGTGATCATCTATGATTTTTGCCAAAAAAAGTGCCGGGACCGAAATTATATAAAATCGAGCCGTTTACACGGGCTCACTGCACTCTAAGAATAGGCGCCGTAGCGACCCATACCCCGGTATTAGTATCTAATACACTTGCTTTGAGGTATATTTCCTCGGGAACACGTGCGTCATCCTTGGTGATTATTTCGGAGCCTTCATCACCAGTAATATAGAGCAGGGTCGCTTTCAATCTGTCAGAGAGGCAGTCCGCGCCGGGCTTCGATAGCAAGGAATTTTTCGCAAAGCTCCATAAAAAGTACCGCGGGTAAAGCAACGTTATTTCATTCTGGAACTCACTCTCACAGACCTGGATAAAGTCTGCCTCTATACCCTGTAAGAATGGGATCTGGAGCAGGGTGATGCCTACACCAGTTCTATCCTTGCTTGCATGAATTGGCTGTCGGACAACCGGGGTACTGACAAACCGAGGAAGGATGTAAAACCTGGTTATTTTTACTTCCCCGAAAAGCGCCATTTCATCTTTTACATCATG
>JBLIIW010000218.1:0-6044 GCA_047635315.1 Halieaceae bacterium
CTACAACAAAGACCTCGCCGCGCAGGCGCAGGATATCGTAGACATCCTCTCCCGACAGCTCCCCAAAGGGCTGGCAGAGCCAGCCCGCAGAATCTTCCATACTTTCGACCTGAAGCGGATTTTGCCAGCACATGCTAGTCCCTGGATCGCTGGGGAGCCAGTCCCTGCTGTTGCTATTGCTTTCCGCGCTTGTTCTCGCTGCGCGGAGAACTTGTTATGATCGTCGCATCGCGCTCTTGGTAGCGCATCCACCGTTGTATCCAGGTCGCCCGTATGCTCGCGAGCGTTGAACTACCCGCTGACTTCAAGCTGCTTAACCAGCAGTGCCAGGGCTTGATTCAGGCCCTGCTTGACGAAATCGACCTCCTGCCTGTACGGGTGGAGGTGGCGCCGACGCAGTCCGGTCACTTCCGCGGCTTTGATCCAGCCAAGTTTTACCTTGTCGAGAGCGGTACGGTAACGGCGCGTTACTCCAGTCGCTCGGTTTACCTGCTTGAGGAAGGCGATATGCTGCTGCCGGATATCGCCGGCAGCCGAGACCCCGATGCCGCGGTGTTTTACGGCAGTGAGGCCGGCGCGAGCCTCAGCGGCTTCAGCGCCCTCGAATTTATGCAGCAGGTTTTCCTGCGTCCGGCGACCACCAAGTTGTGGACCCGCATGCTGGTCACCTATAGCGGCATGATGCTGCGCCTGACCGCCGCGCACACGCAGGCCGATATCGTGACCACGCCGGGTTTCGCGGTCTATGACCCGGGAGAGATCATCATCAGCCAGGGTGAGCGCGCCCTGTACGTTTTCAACATGACGGCGGGGCTTGCGGATGTGCTGGTCGATGACGTCCCGGTGGGTATCATCAGTCCCGGGGAGATCTTCGGGGCCATGGCGGCACTCACGCACGCTGATCGTAGTGCCACCGTGCGTGCACGCAGTCGCTGCAGCGTGGTGAAGGTGCCTACCAGCCAGTTCACAGATCTTATCAAGAGCAATCCGGCAACTATTCACGCGTTGCTCACGGATATGGCCAATTCGATCTCCAGCCTGAACGAGCAGCTCGTGCAGCAGCGCAATGCGGGCCGGGGCTAAGCAGGCCCCTTAGCGCACCGTACCCGTTTTTCGAGAGACCTGAGCATGAGCGATACAAACACCATCGATGAGGATGGCGTTGAGGGCGTTTCCCTGAAGCAGTATGCGGAGAAGGCCTACCTGGACTACTCCATGTACGTCATTCTTGATCGCGCCCTCCCGCACATAGGTGACGGCCTCAAACCCGTGCAGCGGCGCATCATCTACGCGATGAGCGAACTGGGGCTGAAAGCCAGCGCAAAGTTCAAGAAGTCCGCGCGTACCGTGGGCGATGTGATCGGCAAGTTCCACCCCCACGGCGACAGTGCCGCCTACGAGGCGATGGTGCTGATGGCCCAGAGTTTCAGCTACCGCTATCCGCTGGTCGATGGCCAGGGTAACTGGGGCTCTGCTGACGACCCCAAGTCCTTTGCGGCCATGCGCTATACGGAGTCGCGACTCACGGCCTATGCGGACGTGCTGCTCGCTGAACTGGGCCAGGGTACGGTGGAGTGGCTCCCGAACTTCGATGGCACGCTCGATGAGCCCGCTCTGCTGCCGGCCCAGATACCCAATATCTTGCTGAACGGTACCACCGGCATCGCCGTAGGGATGTCCACAGATATACCGCCACACAACCTGCGCGAGGTGGTACACGCCACGGTTCACCTGCTCGACGCGCCGAAGAGTACCCTCGCCGAGATCTGCGAGATTGTGCGCGGTCCGGATTATCCCACGGAGGCTGAGATCATTACGCCCCCGGAGGATATTGCCCAGATCTACGCCACCGGGCGCGGTGGGCTGCGCATGCGCGCGGTCTGGGGCGTAGAGCAGGAGGATATCGTGGTGCGGGCTTTGCCTCATCAAGTGTCCGGTGCCCGCGTGCTGGAGCAGATCGCCCAGCAGATGCAGGCCAAGAAACTGCCGATGGTCGCGGACTTGCGCGATGAGTCCGATCACGAGAACCCAACTCGGCTGGTCATCATTCCACGCTCGAAGCGGATTGATCGCGCTGCGCTGATGAGCCACCTCTTTGCTACCACCGATCTGGAGCGCAGCTATCGGGTCAATCTCAATATGATTGGCATAGATGGCCGTCCGGGCGTACGCAGTCTTGACGCTATCCTCCGCCAGTGGCTGCAGTTCCGTCGGGAGACTGTGCGCAGACGCCTTGGCTACCGTCTCGACCGTGTGCAGCGCCGATTGCATATTCTCGCCGGCTACCTCGTCGCCTATCTCAATTTGGACGAGGTGATCCACATCATCCGCACCGCGGACAAACCCAAGCAGGCGCTGATCGTGCGCTTTGATATTAGCGATGTGCAGGCAGAGGCGATTCTCGAGCTGAAGCTGCGCAACCTCGCCAAGCTTGAGGAAATGAAGATACGTGGGGAGCAGGCTGAGCTGGAGAAGGAGCGGGACTGGTTGGAGAAAACCCTGGGCTCCGAAACGCGCCTGAAGACACTGATCAGAAAAGAGCTGCTGGCCATTGCCGATAAATTCGGTGATGAGCGCCGCTCCCCGCTCGTACAGGGTGCTGAGGCACGTGCTTTTACTGAGCTGGAGCTCATGACAGCCGACCCGGTAACCGTGGTTATTTCTGAAAAAGGCTGGATCCGGGCCGCCAAGGGACATGAGGTTGATCCGACTTCCCTGAGCTTCAAGTCCGGCGATGCCTTCAAGCTGTCGGCCCGAGGACGCAGCAACCAGGCCGCCGTGGTGCTCGATTCCACCGGCCGCGCCTACACCATAGCGACCCACAACCTGCCCTCTGCGCGGGGTCAGGGCGAGCCGCTTACCGGACGTATCAGCCCGCCCTCAGGGGCCGGTTTTGACGGATTACTGTTCGGTGATACGGCCCAGCGGTGCCTGCTCGCCTCGGATGCAGGCTACGGTTTTGTCACCACCCTGGGTGAACTGCAGGGCAAGAATCGTGCGGGCAAGGCGGCGCTCACCCTGCCGGCGGGGGCCAGGGTGCTGCGTCCGGTTATTGTTGCGGAGTCGATGACCTGGGTGGCGGCGGCCAGTAACGAGGGTCGGTTGCTGCTGTTCAGGCTCGCTGAGTTACCCAGCCTGTCCCGCGGTAAGGGCAACAAGATCATGGCGATTCCCGGCGCCCGTGTCAGCGCCCGCGAGGAATACGTTGTTGCTATTGCGGTGCTCGCTGACGATGAGCCACTGACTCTCTGGGCGGGTAAGCGACACCTTACCCTCAAGCGTCAGGAACTTGACCACTACCGCGGTGAACGCGGCCGACGAGGCAACAAGCTACCGCGCGGCTTTCAGCGCGTGGAGTACATAGGCACGGTCGACTAGGGCTGGCCCTGCCGAGCCTCCGGGGGGCTCGGCTTGATCCTCTGCGCAATCAGCTGAGCCTGGTGCGTGAGCAGGTTTTCCTGCTCCTCTGACAGGCATATGAGCTCACTGAAATCCCGGCAAGCTGCCGGGATTTCGACGTTACTGGCGTTGTTGACTTGCGCATGCCTGCCCAGCTGGTCGTCGTCCAGAAGCTTCTCGGCGAGGAGGATCTGCGGGAATTCCGTCTGTACCAGGCAGACATCGCGCAGCTCGTCGATCACACCCTGGAGGTATAGTTCCGGGTACATGTCATCGACCTGGTCCGGGCTGCGCTCGCAGCGTCCAAGGGCCATGGCAAGCTCCAGAGAGAGGTGGATGCGTGCCTCCAGGTTCTGGGCGACCAGGGCAATCAGCCTGGCGCAGCTGGCGGCGCGCAGGGCCTCATGCGTGGATCCCGGCGGTGTTGTGAAGGTGATCAGCATTCCGAAAGAACGCGTTACGGATACGCGGCCTCCGTAACACTGCGCAGCGGCACAGACGAGTTGCTGCAGCCTGCGGGTGTAGCGGTGCAGGTTGCTCTCGCCCAGGGTGTCTACATAACGTGTCAGGCTCGCCAGATGGACGAACAGCACCGTACTCTCGCGAAACTCTGTTGCCGCTATTGGAATCGGTGCGTGGCCACGCAACATTTCCATCGGCAGTTGTTCAACGGTGCGCAGCAGCCCATCCAGCTCGTTGTCGGTGTTCAGGCCCGGTTCCATAGAGGGCAGCGCCAGCTGCGACTGGAGTGCCAGCAGTGCGGTAGACAGCCGTTGCGCGAAGCGTCGGGTGAGCATGAAAACCAGCAGGCTGAGTGCCCCGGCCAGTGCCAGGAGGCTGAGCAGCGCACGCCGCCGGTTATCTTCGGCGCTACTGGCATCCAGAGTAAGCAGTACCTCTCCCGCCAGATCTGTGCCCAGCAGAATGGGTGCGCGGTAGGGCTCCGCGCCCTGGCTATCCATGCTGCCGGCCGTGCTCATTGGCCTGCCTTCCACATCCCGGATACTGACCCCGCCGGCCATGGAGCTGTCTACGAAGCGCTGTAGTGATGCCCGCACGCTGAGCAGATCACCGCTTTCCAGTGCCTCGCTGGCGCGCGCAGCAATCTGCGCGGCGAGTGCTTCGCCGTAGAGTTTTTCCCGTTCGCTCTCCAGAAAGCTGCTGGAGGTGGCGGCCAGCCATACCAGCGCCATTCCCACGAGTAGGGCGCAGCCCGCCGCCACCAGCGGCAGCTGAAGGCTCAGACTCAATTTTTTGAAACGCTGCATGTCCCGAGTCGTCCTGTTCGCCCCGGCGCGAGTATAAGCCGCGTCAGGGTCTGACGTCTTGTTTGCGGTGACGCGCCCGGGTGGCTACCGCTACAATTAACGCTTATGCCCCGCAGAGAGTTTTCGCATGCTAGTCGGTTTCAAACTGAGCAGAGACATTCCCATTGCCCTGTTGCCGGCCCTGCTTGGCGGACTCAAGGAGGCGGAGAGCGTAGTGTTTGAGACGCAGCCGCCGGGTCTGGCTTGCACCTGTGAGCCGGGTTGGGGTGCGGTTCTGGAACAGGCTCTAGGCGCGCGCCTCAGTGCCCTGGGAGAGCCCTGGGAAGCTCGTGTGAGCGCAGGGGTCATGCCCGACGTCGAAGCGTTCTACGAACTCGCGGATGCAGTGCTGACGGTTATTGTTCCGAGCGGCCTGGAGTTGCCCCCTGAACTGGGGACGATGCTGACCGAGTGGGATGTACAGCTTGTGGCCATGCGCCGCCTGACGCCAGCGGGTGGCCGTCAGCCTCTGGCCCTGGAGTTTTATTTTGACGGCTGGAGCCGTTACCAAGGCAGGCGCCCGCAGTTGCATGCCCTGTCGCTTCGCTGGGGTATTGATATCTGCCTGACGAGGAGCGACAGCAAGCGTCCGCGCCGGCGCTTGATCGCCTTTGATATGGACTCTACGCTCATCCAATGTGAAGTCATTGATGAGCTGGCCGTGCGCGCGGGAGTCGGCGCAGAGGTAGCTGAGGTGACGGCCCGCGCCATGCGCGGGGAGCTGGATTTTTGCGGCAGCTTTCGCGAGCGCATGGCGCGCTTGCGCGGTCTTGCAGAATCAGAACTCACAGCGGTAGCCGATACACTGCCCCTGATGCCCGGTGCCGCGTCCCTCATGCGTATCTTGCAGGCGCAGGGCCACTACACGGTAATACTCTCCGGCGGTTTTGATCTGTACGCGAGGCAGCTGCAAAGTTTGCTGGGTTTCACGGAGGTTCACGCAAATACACTGCAGATAGAAGCCGGCGTATTAACCGGGCATGTCCAGGGAGAGATCGTTGACGGCGATCGCAAGGTGGCGTTACTGCGCGAAATCGCCGCAGCGCAGGGTTTCCCTATGGCCGATACAGTCGCTGTGGGCGACGGGGCAAATGATCTCCCGATGCTGGATGCAGCGGGGCTGGGAGTGGCTTTCCATGCCAAGCCGCTGGTGCGCGAGCGGGCTGCCTGCGCGGTCAATCATGCCCCGCTCGATGCCCTGCTGCATTTGCTTGGAGTGGCGCAGTCCCGCGGCTGAGCTGAGCGGCTGGGGCCTGGGTCCTAGATGTCGCTCCAGATGGAATCGAAAGCCTCTTTGGGCAAGCTTTCGCTGCTGGATGTTTCGATATCGTCATCCAG
>JBLIIW010000219.1:0-6034 GCA_047635315.1 Halieaceae bacterium
CCCGGACAGCTCCTCGACGAGTAGCTCCAGAATGGTCAGGCCGCCGCCGGAGTATTCACAGGTGCTGCCCGGTTCATTAATGAGGATGACCGGGTTGCCATAGGCCTCCGGATCCACGCCCCAGCGCTTGGCGTACTTGAGTTGTTCCGCATCCAGGCCCGGGATATGTCCGTTAAGGATGTTCTCTATGGAGTACTCGCTGTGGCCATAGGGCACGCCGGCACACCCGGACATTGATGTGCCGCCAAAGTGCATGAGCAGCAGGCGCGGGGTCACGGCGTTGGCGTCGTATTCCCCCCCGGGAATTTTCCAGCGGGTCAGGTAATCGTTAATGGGCCGGTCCAGATCCAGTAGGCCCCGATCCACCAGCAACATCACACCCCATGCGGCGACAGACTTGGATATAGAGGCAATCTGAAATAGCGTATCCGTGTCGATGGGTCGTCCGGACGCCACGTCGGCCAGGCCGTAGCATTTATAGCTGACAGGCTGGCCGTTCTCAATTAATGCAATGGCGGTTCCCGGCAAATTCAGTTGTTTAAGTTGCTCGGGTACATAGTCGTCCAGGTGCCTGGCAAAGTCTGGCATTCTTATTCCTCTGTCAGCGCTTTGCTGACGATCTCGCGAAGTCCATCGCTAGTATCAGCGTCACTTACGAACTGTAGTGCCGCGCGCATGAGCCCGCTGCGCCGTTCGTCGAAGCGACGCCACTGCAGCAGCTGCGGCATCAGCCAGTAGCTGCTGCCCGGATTAAAACTGTCGATCATGATCAGGCGCTCGGCGAGCATCTGATAGCCGCGACCGGACGGATCATTAAACGCCACCCGGTTCTGCCTGAAGAACCCGCCGTAGAAGGCCATCGCGCGGGGCAGGTTGGTGAGCTGCATGGCCGGGTGCTGCTCCAGTTCGAGAATGGCATCGATGGCACCGGGCATACGCGACAGCGCCTGGGCGTTGAACCACTTGTCGATAACCGGCGGCTTGTGTTGCCAGCGTGCGTAAAAGTCCTCGAGACCCTGCCGGCGCTGCTCGCAGTCGATGTGGCAGAGCGCGGCGAGGGCGGCAAACTCATCGGTCATATTGCGCGCGTTGTTGATCTGCGTGAGGCACAGGTCCCGCGCTGCCAGCTGGGGCCCCGCGAGCATGATCTCGAGGCAGCGGTTGCGCAGGCGCCGGGCGCCGATGGCCCAGTCACTGAATTTGTGTCCGCCTTTTTGCTCCAGCGCGTGGTAGCAGGACAGCAAAGCGACGCCGTGCTGATCCGCGAGGAGATAAAGAAGATGATTGCGCGCCGCCTCATGACCGTCGATGTCAATCCTCGCCAGGCCCTCGGAAAGCGCCGGCTCCTCGGGCAGCAGGAGCATCTCCGCTATCAGCGCGTGGCTCGCATCTGCATCGCCCAGTACCTGTCCCCAGGCGCGCAAGAACCGTGGGTTTGCCTGCAGTTCTTCTCCCCGGTGCCACTGGGACGCGAGGTTGCGGATCTCCGCGGTGGCGAACTGCTGGCCCGCCCGCCAGCGGTTGTAGTCGTCACTGTCGCAGGCCATAAGCTGCGCCAGCTGTTGTGGCGTGTTGCCGTAATGCAGGGAAACGGGGGCGGAGAATCCTCTGAGTAAAGAGGGCTGTGGCGGACTGGCAACCTCAGTGAACAGGAATGTCTGCGAGGTTTCGCGCAACTCCAGCAGCAAACTGCCATGCACTGGCTTGGCGTCTGCGCAGTGTGCCTGCAGAGGTGCCCCCTCGGCATCCAGCAGTCCCATCAGCACCGGGATATGCAGGGGTTCTTCATCTTCCGGCTGGGCCGATTTCGGGTTGCTCTGTTGCAGGGTCAGCGCGTAACTGCGTGAAGCTGCGTCGTAGCTCCCCTGTGCTGTCAGTACCGGGCGCCCGGCGCGGCTGTACCAGCGATAAAACTGGTCGAGGTCGCGGCCGCTGAATTCGGCGATAGCAGCAATGAAATCCTCGGTCCTAACGGCCTGCAGATCGAATTTATCCAGATAGTATTGCACCGCGTTTCGAAACAGCTCATCCCCCAGCAGGCAGTGCAGCATGCGGATAACTTCCGCGCCCTTGTCATAGATGGTTCCGGTGTAGAAATTGCGGATTTCCTGGTATTCGACGGGTTTGATGGGGTGCGCCGCCGGACCGTCATCCTCCGGAAACTGGTTGCGCTCCAGGGCGCGCACAAACTCGATGCGCTTGACCGAACCCAGAGACATATCCTGCGCAAAGCACTGGTCGCGAAAGCGCGTCAGCCCCTCCTTGAGGCTGAGCTGGAACCAGTCCCGGCAGGTAACGCGATTGCCGGTCCAGTTGTGAAACACCTCGTGGGCGAGAATGCGCTCGATCACCAGATAGTCATTGTCCGTGGAAATATGCGGGTCCGCGCAGATGCCGTTTGCGTCAAAGATATTCAGGCCCTTGTTTTCCATGGCGCCGACGTAGCCTTCCAGGGCGACGATGTTGTAGATATCGAGGTCGTACTCGCGCCCGTATTTCTCCTCCTCCCAGCGCAGGGCTCGCTTGAGGGCACCCATGGAGAATTCAAGCTCGTCGCCGCGCTCCTGGTCCGCGTAAATAGCCAGCGCCACGCGACGCCCACTTGCGGTCTCGTAGCTGTCACGCAGGCAGGCAAAGTCTCCGGCAACCAGCGCAAAAATATACGAGGGCTTGGGGTAGGGGTCCTCCCAGGTGACCCAGCTCCGCCCGTCTTCGGGCAGCACACCCTTGGCAACCGGGTGCCCGTTACTCAGCAGCACCGGGTAGCGTTGGGCATCTGCCACCAGTGTCACGCGGTAGCGGGACAGAACATCCGGGCGGTCCGGGAAGAAGGTGATGCGTCGGAAACCCTCGGATTCACATTGGGTGGCCAGTTGTCGGCCGCGCTGGAACAGGCCCTCGTCCGACTGGTTCTCCACGGGTGAAAGGGTATGGACGATCTCGATCTCGCAGCGATCCGGCAGTCCAGACAGGCACAGACCGGACGCGTCCAGCCGGTATTCCTGCTCCTGCAGGGGGCGGCCATCGATAGCAATGGATTCAAGATGGAGTTTTCGCGCGTCCAGACGAAGCTCTGCCTGCGGATCCGCGTCGGGCGCCCGCTGCACGACCAGCCGGGAGGAAACCCGCGTGAGCTGCGGATCCAGTTCCAGGCGCAGCTCGATCTGCGGAATCAAAAAGGGAAAGGGTTGGTAATCCCTGAGCCGGGTAGGCCCAGGGGACTGGCTGGATGTCAGGCCATCACACACGACAGATTAACGCCGGCGTCTAAAAGCTGTACTTCAGCTCTAAACCGTAAGTGCGCGGCGCTATCAGACTGTAATGATAGGTCGGGAAGAAGAAGGTGCTGGCGCCGTCGATGGTGTTGATGTTGTCATCGTCGGTGAGATTGCGGCCCCAGAGGGTCGCCTCCCAGCTCTGGTTCGCTGACCTCAGCCCAAGGCGCACATTGAGCAGCCCCTGGGAGTCAGCGGCAAAGAAGGGGTTGTTCCCGGCCTGCGTGAAGAACTCGTCTTGATAGGAGTAGTCGAGGCGTGCGCGCATTTCCAACGCAGAGCCCAAAGACCAGATTGCCTCGGTGCCAATATTGAAGGTCCACTCCGGGGCGCGAACCAGTTTGTTACCCGTGTTGTCGCTAAACTCGTCAATCACGTAGTCATCGTAGGTCGCGTCGGCGTAGCCCAGGGCGCCGTACACAGTCCAGTTGTCTCTCAGCGCGTAGGTCAGTTCCGCTTCGAAGCCATCGCTGGTTGCTGCGCCAGCGTTGGTCTGTACGAAGCCGATACCGGTAACGAACGCGGATTCCTGCTTGTCCTTGTACTCCATGCGGAAGATCGCAGCGTTCAGGCGCAGGCGCTGCTCCAGCCAGGTTGATTTCAGGCCTATTTCATAGGCATCCATGGTTTCCGGATCAAAGGCAACGGCCGAGCCGGTGCTGCTGATGGAGTTGTTAAAGCCTCCGGCCTTGTAGCCGCGGCTGTACTTGGCATAGAGCAGCACATCGTCCTCAATCTGCCAGTTCAGGCTGACCTGGGGCGTCCACTCGCCGTCGTCAATGCTGTCGGTGATGTCGAGCTCGACGAAGCCGAACGCCGCCGCTATGGGCGCCGATCGCTGCATGTAGTCCAGGGTTTTTTTGTCGGTGCTGTAGCGTAGTCCGCCGGTCACGCTGAACGCATCGCTGAAGGCGTAGTCGACGTTGGCGTAGACCGCGTAGCTTTCTGCCTCAATGGTAGAGGTGGCAACGATGGGGATCGTATCCGGGAGACCAAAGTTGGAGGGCGGAATTCCAGAGCCGACAAGGTCGCCAAGGCCAACCGCCGCAAACACTGTGTCCGGGCCATTCTCTACGTTTTGCAGGGCGTCAAAGGTCTGCTCGTACAGGTAGACGCCGGCGACCCAGTTCAGGCGCTCGCCACCCGGAGAGGAGATGCGCAATTCCTGGCTCCACTGCTCATTTTCACGGACATCCTGGGTCAGCAGCGCATCCAGCGCCGACCAGTCGTTGTCATTGAGATAATCTTCGTCGATGGTATTGAAAGAGCTAATCGACGTGATCTGGTAGTCGTTCCAGTCATAGACGATCTTCAGGGCGAGGCCCGCTGCCTCAACGTCTTCGTAGCCCGAATCGGGAATACTCACCAGATAGTTCTTGGTGGGGGTCTCTCCAGTCGCTTGGGTGATCAGGTTGTTGCCGTCTGAATCGTCCTGGCGGTAGTCTGCCGTGAGCGTGAATTCCAGCTTTTCCGTGGCGGACCAGAGCAACTGCGCGCGGCTGGTAACGTAGTCTACGGTGTTAACTGTGCCGCCAAAGGCGTTGTCCAGATAACCATCCCGTTCGCTTTTTACCACCGAGATCTTGCCGGCCAGGGTGTCGCTGAAGGGGACGCTGAGTAGACCGCCGATTCTTTGGTAACCGTAGTTACCAAAGTCTGCGATCACCATGCCTTCGAGTTCTTTTCCAGGTTTTTTGGTGGTCACGTTCATCGCCCCGGCGACCGTGTTGCGGCCAAAGAGTGTGCCCTGGGGTCCTTTCAGAACCTCTACGCGCTCGATGTCGAGGAGGTCTGTGTTAAATGCGGAATCCCGGGCCACATAGACCTCATCGATGTACACCCCCAGGGCCGGGTCGTTGCCCAGACCGCCGCCGGAGGAGATTCCGCGCAGGGTGAAGTTGGTTGCCTTGTTGGAGATGTTTTCCTGGTAGGACATGTTCGGTACCAGGAAGGTGACATCCTGCAGGCGCTGGAGTCCCGCGTCCTGAATGTCTTTAGCGGAAAAGGCTGTGATGGCAATGGGTACGCCCTGCAGGTTCTCCTCGCGTTTGCGTGCGGTGACGAGGACCTCCTCCAGTACCTGTGCCATTACGGGCTGGCCTGTGAGAGCGATGATTGTGCCGAGTGCTGATACCGCTGCGTAGTTCCCTACTGCCCTGGTTTTCATAAGCCTCCTCCGGAAAAGGTCGATACGAACACTGCATATGTGAACAGTGTTCATTTAGGCAGGGCATTTTGTCTACGTCAAGTTTTTTTTGGCAGGTGCTGGCGCACCCCGTCGAGGAGGGCGTCGAGGAGTACCTCGGCGAGGCGATTGATCGAGGTGCTCTCGTCCGGGCCGGTGGTGACCTGCTTATCAATGATTTCCATGGCGCCTCCATGGAGCATCGACCACACAGCGAGCGCCCGGGGATAGAGAATGGCCGACTTTGTCGCGTCGTAGCTGCCCTCGCCGTGCCACCACTCGACCAGGAAACGAAAGGTTGTGTCGCTCGCCTGATGTAGTTCCGAGTCCGGATCCAGGTGTGGTGGCCGCGGGCGAAACATCAGTCGGTAAAGCTCGGGGTTGTCGGCCGCAAAGTGCAGGTATTGCCGCGCCAGCGCGCGCAGGCGCACATCCGGCTTGCCGCGACCGGTGTAGGTACGTGCCTGGATCTCCGCTACCTGACGGTGCCCGTCTGCAGCCACCGATTCGAGCAGCGCGTCGAGATTCTTGAAATGGTTGTAGACAGCGGAAGGCGCCACGCCCACGTCGCGGG
>JBLIIW010000220.1:0-6029 GCA_047635315.1 Halieaceae bacterium
GCGCCAAAGGTGAGCAGCTCCTCGTCGGTCCTGTCCGCGTCAGCGAATAAGCGTCTCGCGACTCCCTGCTGAGCCTTGCTCCGCAATTCTGAAAGAAACTCAGGTCTCGTTGTCATTCTGGCTGTCCACTTGTGCCCAAGCCAAATACTAGCCTTGATCCCGGCCAGCATGACAAATAGCCAGTTCGGCCTTGATGGGAGGCTGCTTCATGTTGTTCTTTACTTCGTTTCGCTCTCTAATCCCTGCAAGGAGAATATCATCTCCAGCAAAAGGGTATTCTGAGCTAGGAGCGCCGAGACTCGTACCGGACAATAAGGAAACAGAATATGCACACACTCATCGCTCCCCTACAACGCGCCCTGCAGATCGGATCGCAGGAGATCGCGCTGATTGACGGAGATGTTGAGATCAGCTACGAGGATCTATGGCATCGCTGTAGTCGCCTTGTGGGCTTACTGCGAAGCCTCGGTGCTGCAAAGGGTGATCGCATCGCAATATGGGCGAATAATTCACATCAGTATGTTGAAACCTATGTCGGGGTGCCGGCGGGCGGCATGGTCGTGGTGCCCCTCAACACCCGACACGCTATGCCAGAGCTGGTGTATGCGCTGCGCGATTCCGGTGCAAAAATATTACTGACGGATAACCCTGACTCGGGTGAATTGGCCGATGTGGCAGAGCATGTCATCACGCTTCCGGGAGATTATGAGGCCCTGCTGGCGAGCGCTCCCGAATCGGCACTGGGTGCAGACGTCGACGAAAATGACCTGGCCGGATTGTTTTATACCGGGGGCACGACCGGCGCCAGCAAAGGGGTAATGCTGACCCACCGCAACCTGATAGCCAACAGCTACAACTGGCTGGCAGCGGTGCCACAGTCATCCAGTGATAAAACCCTACTCATGGCGCCGCTGTTTCACGCCGCCGGCTCAAACGGCGTACTGGGGGCAATCTGGCAGGGTTCGTGTCAAGTAACCCTTGGCGCATTTGATCCGGGCAAAGCCCTGGACCTGATCGAGAAACACGGGATCACCATGTCTCTGGGCGTGCCCACCATGCTCGCCGCGCTCGCTGAAGAGCAGCATGCGAATCCCCGCGACACCAGCAGCCTGAAGCTATTGGCACATGGCGGCTCACCCATCGCCACACAGATCATCCGGCGAACTAGCACTGCCTTTCCCACAGCCCAGATGATGGAGGTCTACGGCGCCACGGAAACATCACCGTTGGTGACCATACTGCCCCATGAAGAAACGTTTATGGATGACCCCAGGGCGCGTTCCTGCGGCCGCTCAGTGCTGGGCGGCTCCATCAGTATCCGTGACCCGAGTGGCAAGGAGGTGCCGACGGGTGAGATCGGCGAGGTCGTGGTAACGGGCACCAGTGTGATGAAAGGCTACTGGAACAAGGACGAACAGACGGCCGCAGTGTTAAGGAACGGCGCCTACTGGATGGGCGATCTGGGCTACATGGACGAAGCCGGTTACCTGTACCTGGTGGATCGTTCCAAGGACATGATCATCAGCGGCGGTGAGAACGTCTATTGCACAGAGATCGAGGAGGTACTGTACCAACACCCCGCCGTTTTAGAGGCGGCCGCTTTCGGGGTCCCGGATGAAAAGTGGGGTGAGGCCGTGCATGCGGCGGTAGTTCCCCGGGCGGGACATGAAGCGGTTGATCCCGCAGAATTGATTGCCTTCTGCAAAGAGTATATTGCCAGCTACAAGGTACCCAAGGGCATCGATATACGACAGGAGGCATTGCCCAAATCCGGACCGGGAAAGGTATTGAAACACGAACTTCGAGCGCCGTTCTGGCGCGACGCTGATCGCTCCGTGAACTAGTTCGCGCCGATGTATTTGCAGCAGAGACGTGTGCGCAGCGCCTGCCGATGCTGATTCTGTGCAGGGGCATATGGCCAGGCCATAAGCTAGCGCTGGATGACCGGTGCGGGTCTGGGCGCCACCTACCAGCGCAGCAGCGGTGGCAGCAAAAAGCGTCCGATCGACGCGCCGACAAGCACCGGGGCGATATGCCAGATGCCCAGATGCACCACGCCATCAAGCGGGCAGGCCAGGCCATAGGCAGCCGAACCCAGCGCGCTTGCTGCGACGCCGATATGCAAGCCCGCAGTGGACGGCGAAACCGGTGCACCGCGGCGCAGCCAGAAGAGCATGGCGCCCGCCGTCAGTACTGACGCCATCAATACGGCGCCAAAGCAGCTCGGACCGTAGGGGTCGTTTAGCGCCGCCAGGGCGTGGTCGTGGTCGTGGCCAAGCAACGTACCGAACGCCGCCAATGGTAGAACAGCAACCATCGCCATAGCCCATTTGGGACCGTCGTGACTGTTACCAACGCGGGGACTGGCCATACGGAGAACGCTGTTCGCGCTGGCGCACCCGAGGACCAGCAGTAATCCGTTGGTGATCACAAACAAGGCAGATGCTTTACCTGCCCAGGCGCCGCGCCACAGGCCGTCGATGATCTCCACCGCCAGGATCGTGACAAGTACCGCCACACCGACCAGTATCAGTCCGTCGCGAAATCTGATTGATCGCACCGGTTGCAGTTCTGCAGCCATCTGCTCGATCAAGGGATTGGGGAACCGGTTCATTGCTATTCTGCCTTCTCAACGAGCGCGGAAAGTTTTTTCAGCCCGCGGTGAATATTCACTTTTACCGCGGCCTCGGACTGCCCGCTTCGCCGCGCAGCTTCGCGGATGGAAAGCCCCTCAATCCTGACCAACTCAATCACTTGCGCCTGTTTGTGCGGAATCTGCACAAACATCCGATCCAGACTGAGACGGGCCATGACGGCCTCTTCCTCACCGTCTTGTGATGCGTCGTAGTCTTCCAACGCGTCTTCGGCATTGCGGTAAACCCGACGCAGATGGTCGACCCAGCGATAGCGCGCAATGGCTGCCAACCAAGGGAGAAAGGGGCGTGTCGGATCGTAAGTAGCACGTTTCTTATGCACCGCTATGAGCACCTCCTGAACAAGATCATCGATCTGGCTCGCAGCGCAGCGGCGGCGGAAGAAGCGTTCCAGCCACAGCTGCACCTCGGTGAGGAGCACCGTGTAGGCCTCCTTATCACCCCGCTGGGAGCAGCCCATCAGGTGCGCCAGTGTTTGCTCATCTGCAACCACGTTCCCTTCCCTTTTCCGCTATTTCTAGGTGCCGCGCAATTTGCTTAGCAGCGCATCAACAGAAACGATACCGGCCCCGCGCGAGATCAGGATCAGCGACATTGCCGCCCACAGACTGTGGGCCGCCCACCAAGCCTCAGGGTAAACGAAAATCTGGATTGTCATGGTCATAAACAGCAGGGACAAAGCCGAAAAGCGCGTCGCAAACCCCAGAACTAGTAGGATCGGGAAGAAATGTTCCGCATAGGTCGCCATATACATCGATAAATCGGCTGGCAACGGCAAGGCACTGTATTCCTCCTGAAAGAGGTAGCGCGTGGTTCCGCTGATTTCCAGCCAACTTCCATCGACCACCTTGGTCCGACCGGAACGCCAAAACACCCCGGCCAGCGCGAGGCGACTGAGCAGCAGCGCAGCACTTTCAAGAAAGCGACCCGACAGGATCCCCCTTATCCGATCGTAATGCGTCGTCAACCACTGCATACCGTCTCTCCCTTATCCGCGTCGCCGTCTCAGCGCTTGACCGGCTCCAAGGAACCCTTGCCTTTGGGTGTATCCATAGTTTCACAGCTGTCCTTTTCGACCAGCTTCCAGGCATCGCCCTGATAATCGCGGGTGGAGGTTCCGGCGCAGCTTGTGCCCGGTCCGGCGGCGCAATCGTTCTCACCAGCCTTGGCAACCCCGTAGCATTTTTCCATGGCGCCGCTTCCCGCAACTGCCGGCGTAATGCTCAGGCCAGCCGCGATACCAGCGGCAAGTGCGAGTCCAGCGATTTTTCCGATATTGTTTCTGTTCATATGTATTCTCCTGAGTAGTGAAAGACGGATCGATCATCCCAACGCCGTGCGGCTGACCTCAAAAACCCCGAACACGGAGGGGATATCATGTAGTTCGTCGGCCAGCAGCGATTCGTTACAAGCGCGCAAAAAAACTTTTTTCGACAAATCTGTAACCTTTGCCTACCCCACCGCGAATAACCCTATGTCCAGTCCGGGCACCACAATTACGTGACAGGAATTCAGAGGATAACCCTATGACCAAGAAATCTATTTTCGCCGCGACCGCCGCAGCGCTCGCACTAACGTCTGCCGCAGCATTTGCCGCGGAGGCTCCTACAGGCAGCAGCGGCCAGGCGGTGGGCGCCGACGACACCGTTCACTGCTATGGGCTGCACGTATGCAAAGGCAATGCAGACTGCGCAACCACGGAGAACGCGTGCAAGGGCCAAAACGCCTGTAAAGGCCACGGTTTCAAAGCCATGGAAGCCGGCGCCTGCCTGAGCAAGGGCGGCACCATTGGTGACCTCGGCTAATAGCAGAGTCCTAAACCCGGATGACTGAGCAATCGCAAAGTCATCCGCGGCCCGGTGGTCACAATCCCCTCCCCGACTCCACCGGGCCGCACGCATTCAGGGCAGCATAATGACCCACATCGATCCATTTTCCGGGTACGGCCTCGGCCTTCGTCGAGATCATTATCAGGATTTCCTCGAGGGCGAGGTGCCAGTCGATTTCGTCGAGGTGATTTCCGAAAACTACATGATCGATGGCGGTAATCCGCTGCATGTTCTGGAGCAGGTCCGCGCAAAAATGCCGGTGCTGCTGCACGGTGTCTCCCTGTCGATCGGGTCGGCTACCGGGGTGGATCTGGAATATCTGGCAAAGCTGAAAACACTCGCTGAGCGTATCGAGCCACTGTGGGTTTCCGACCATTTGTGTTGGACCCGTACCAGCGCCCATAACAGCCATGATCTGCTGCCGCTGCCCTACACCCGGGAGGCACTCGATATCGTGTGCGACAACATTGACCTGGCCCAGGAGACCCTGGGCCGAGCCCTGTTATTCGAGAATCCATCCAGCTATGTGACCTTCCCCGATGACGAGATGAGCGAATGGGAGTTTATCGCCCAAATGGCGCGCCGCAGCGGCTGCTACCTGCTGCTCGACATCAACAATGTTTTCGTCAGCGCGCACAATCATAGTTTTGCAGCCGAGGAATACCTCGCTGGCCTACCCATGAACCGCGTGCGGCAGATCCATCTTGCGGGTCACACCGATGGGGACATCAAGATCGACACGCATGACCAGCCGGTGTGTGACGGCGTCTGGAAGCTCTATGCCAAGGCGCGCCGCATGTTGGGAAATGTGGCGACGATGATCGAGCGCGATGATGCGATCCCGCCACTCCTCGAACTACTTGGAGAACTGGATATGGCGCGCCACCTTGCCAAAAACGCACAGCAATCGGCAGCGGCCTGATGAGTACCGCTACCCTGGCCGCCCGCCAGCAGGAGTTTATGGCGCACGTGCTGGACGATGACCGCGCTCTGCCCGCTGAGTGGACCGCGCGCCATGCAGCCGGAATGGCGATTTACCGCAATGCCTATCGTACGCAGCTGGTCGATGCATTGCGCAGCACCTACGAGCGCACCGCCCGCTGGGTTGGCGAGGACGCTTTCCGCCAGGCAGCTGCGCATCATGTGATTACCCACCCGCCGAAAAGCTGGACCCTGGATGATGCAGGTGAGGGCTTTCCCGATACCTTGCGCGAGCTGTTCACGGGCGACCCCGATGTCGCCGAGCTTGCCTGGCTCGAATGGGCCATGCACCGCAGCTTTATCGCCGCTGATGCAAGCCCGATGGATGCCGCAGGGTTTGGCGAGGCCGCCGCTTCGTTTCATGAAGAAGATTGGGCCAATATGCGTCTGAGCTTCTTGCCTGGAACTTACCAGGCGCCCATCTCGCATGATATCGGCAAACTCTGGCGAGCCCTCAAACAAGAGGAAGTAAAAACCCCCGACTACTCGGCCAGCGCGCCCCTCCATTGCGTCGTTTGGCGAGAGGGATTGAAACCGGTTTTCCTACAGGTCGACGCGGCTGAGG
>JBLIIW010000221.1:0-6002 GCA_047635315.1 Halieaceae bacterium
TGTAGATCGCGATCGTATCGAATACTGGCAGGGCCAGGGCGCACAGCTGTCGGCTCGAGTGGCCAATCTGTTGTCCGGTGCCGCGCCGGGTGCCGAGGCTGACGCTGCCTGAATAGGGCTCGGGCATGCAAACGCCCGGGGTAGTGGGGATGCTGAAGGTCGGTGAGATTGCCGGCGCTTATGGCGTCAAGGGGTGGGTAAAGGTGTTTGCCCTTACCGATCCTGTCGAGAATTTTTTTTCCTACGGATCCTTGTTTGTCAGGCGTCGTGGGGAAATGGAACCGATCGAATTCAGCGAGGGCCGCGCCCACGGTAAGAGTTTGATCGCGCGGGTTGCGGGTATAAACGATCGCAATGCGGCGGAGCAGGCCAGGGGCCTGGAGATCTGGGTTCCGGAATCGGCACTGCCACCACTGGATGGTGGAGAATATTATTGGCGCCAACTGCAGGGCCTGCAGGTGTGGTGCGAGTACAACGGCGAAGCGCAGTTGCTGGGGCAAGTTCATCACCTCCTCGAGACGGGCGCTAACGATGTGCTGGTGGTGCAAGCGTGCGATAGCAGTGTTGATGATCGCGAGCGCTTGATTCCCTATTTGCCGGGGCGAGTTGTTGAAAACGTGGATCTGGCAGAGCGGCGAATGACCGTTCGCTGGCACCCGGACGACTGAGTATGCGGGCTGTGGTGGTCACTTTGTTCCCTGAAATGATGGGGGCCGTGACCGAATCCGGAGTAACCGGTCGCGCTGTTCGCGATGGGTTGCTGGCGGTTGATACGGTCAATCCGCGCGATTTTACGCGGGATCGGCATCGCAGCGTGGATGACCGGCCTTACGGGGGCGGTCCGGGAATGGTGATGCGTCCGGAGCCGCTGGTGGCGGCGCTGGCCGAGGCAAGAAGCAGGGCAGGTGGCGCTGAAGCCCTGGTGCTGCACTTGTCGCCACAGGGACGGCGCTTTGATCATGCGGTGGCGCGTGAGTTGTCGCACTGTCCGAATCTGGTGTTGTTGGCCGGGCGTTACGAGGGTATTGATGAGCGCGTCATAGGCGCGGCGGTAGACGGTGAGCTGTCGATCGGCGACTACGTGCTCAGCGGCGGTGAACTGGCAGCGATGGTCGTAATTGACGCGATCGCACGTCTGCTGCCCGGTGTGCTGGGGCATGAGGATTCGGCGGCGGAGGACTCCTTCGAGCACGGTCTCCTGGATTGTCCTCACTACACGAGGCCAGAGCACTTTGCGGGGCGAGATGTACCTGCGGTGTTGCTCAGCGGTGACCACGAGGCGATTCGTCGTTGGCGGCTACAGCAGTCCCTGGGCAGGACATGGGAGCGGCGACCCGAATTGCTGGAACAGCGTTCTCTCACTGCAGAAGAGAGGGATTTGCTGGAAGCCTACAGAAAACAGTAGCAAGTGGCGGCGGCTGACGCGGCCCTTGTAGTGACAACAGAATTTTTTACAATGCGCAGGCTCGCCGATCAGGCGAAGTGTCGCAGGCATACTGGGAGCGAAGTGATGGGTACCAACGCGATTATTTCTCAGCTTAACGCTGAGCAGATGGAAAAAGACCTGCCGGATTTTGGTCCAGGCGATACGGTCGTCGTGCAGGTTAAAGTGAAAGAAGGCACCCGCGAGCGACTGCAGGCCTTTGAAGGAGTGGTCATCGGTATCCGTAACCGCGGACTGAACTCGGCCTTCACAGTGCGCAAGATTTCTCATGGTGTGGGCGTTGAGCGTACTTTTCAGACCTACTCGCGCCTGCTCGAGGACATCACGGTGAAGCGTCGCGGTGACGTGCGCCAGGCCAAACTGTACTACTTGCGCGAGCGCTCCGGCCGGTCTGCACGTATCAAAGAAAAACTCGGCTGAGACCTTTCCCGAGTACAGTGCGGCGCTGCAACAGCGGCATCGCCCGAAGAGCGGCCCAGATGCGGGCCGCTTTTTTTGTATGCGGGTTTTGCTAAGCTTGCGCTATGCAGACGATGATTGCCGATAGGAATCGAGTCGCGTTGGAAGCTTATCTGGACGCGGTCTGGATGGAGCGCGGTCTCAGCGAAAATACTCTGGCCGCTTATCGGCGCGATTTGCAGGCTCTTGCCCGCTGGTCGGCTAGCCGGGATCTCCCGGTGCTCGCAGTGACGCGCAGCGATCTGCAGGCGTATATGGGCAGTCTTTTTACCGCGGGGAAATCGCCGCGATCGGCTGCCCGGGCGCTCAGTTGCCTGCGCGGTTTTTTTCGCTTTCAGCTGCGCAGCGGGGAAATTGCAGAAGATCCTACGCTGGACCTCGACAGTCCGCGGTTGGGCCGCCCCCTGCCAAAGACGCTCTCTGAAGATGAGGTGAGCGCGCTCCTGCGGGCGCCGGAATTAGAGAATCCCCTGGGGATCCGCGATCGCTGCATGCTGGAACTACTGTACGCCTGCGGCCTGCGGATTTCCGAACTGACGGGTCTGACGCTCAGCGAACTGAGTATTAATCAGGGTGTTGTGCGTGTTAGTGGCAAGGGCGGCAAGGAAAGGCTGGTGCCCGTGGGCGAAGAGGCGCTGCACTGGTTGCAAAGGTATCTGGCGGGTCCGCGTGCTGAGCTGCTCGGCAATGGCAGCTCGGACGTACTGTTTCCCAGTCGTCGCGGGCGGCAGATGACGCGGCAGACTTTCTGGCACCGCATCAAGCATTACGGACTGGTGGCGGGCATTCGTCGCCCTCTGTCGCCGCACGTGCTGCGACACGCTTTTGCGACGCATCTGGTAAATCATGGGGCAGATCTTAGGGTCGTGCAGTTGCTGCTCGGGCATAGCGATCTGAGTACCACCCAGATTTATACCCATGTTGCGCGCCAGCGCCTCCAGAGCTTGCATGCGCAGCATCATCCGCGCGGTTGAAGTGCCTATGCGAGCCCCCTGGGCGTACAATAGCTACGATGCGCCGTCGGGAGCGCAGCACAAACGCAATGTAAGGGCAACAGCGCCGCTAAGCGTACCGACGTAGCGGGGCAAAGGCGACTGCCCCGCTTAGCGGTTAACTGAACTAAAATCCGCAGCGATGATCGAATTGTTCGCTTGGCACGTGATAATCGCTTCCACGGAGGACTCCCACTATGTACCGGAACAACAGTAATCTCAGCAGTGCAGGCCATCGGGGCCTGCTGCTCAGCCTGTTTGCCTTAGTCGTCGCCAGCGTTCCCCTGGCCGCGCAGCCCCCGGGCGCCGCCGTGGATCCGGCTATCGAGGCCACACTCCGCCAGCGTCTCAACCTTCCGGGTATTGGCCTTGGCGTTAAGAGCGTTGAGCCGAGTGAGCTCAAAGGTATGTACCGTGTGCAGCTCGAGCAGGGGCCGGCAGTTTATTCTACGGAGAACGGCGAGTTTTTCATTGTCGGTGATCTCTACACGGTGGGAGCCTCCGGGCTGGTCAACCTCGCTGAGAAACGCCGTGCCGTGGAGCGCCAGGTGGCCGTAGAGGCCGTCCCTACCGAGCAGCAGATTGTCTTTGCCGCCGAGGGTGAGACCCGCGCACATATCACGGTATTTACCGACGTATCCTGCTTTTACTGCCAGAAACTGCACAAGGAAGTCCCGGAACTCAATCGCCGCGGTGTAGAGGTGAGGTATCTGGCCTATCCCCGTCAGGGCATTGCGTCTGAGGGGTTCAGGCAGTTGGCGAGCGCCTGGTGCGCCGATGACCGTCCGACTACGCTCACACGGCTGAAGAATAGAGAGGAGGTCCCGGAGAACGTCTGCGCGGGCAATCCTATCGCCGCGCAGTTCGACCTGGGCCAGAAGCTCGGTGTGCGCGGTACGCCGGCGATTATTACCGCCACTGGTGAACTGATTCCCGGCTACCGCAGTGCCGATGATCTGGTGGGTGTGCTCGGCCTCGACTAGCGCTTTGCATTGACAGGCTGAGGCCGGACCTTTACTGTCGCGCGTCGTTTTATCGACCGCTACACTGGCGATCACGACACCTGGAACAAAGCCCCGTGGAAGACAATTTTCAGCGTATCCAGCGCTTACCGCCCTACGTTTTCAGTATTATTGGCGAGCTCAAGCAACAGGCGCGCGCGGCCGGTGAGGACATCATCGATTTCGGCATGGGCAATCCGGATCAGCCCACACCGCAGCATATTGTCGACAAGCTGGTCGAGACCGCGCGGCGCGGCGACACGCATCGATACTCGCAGTCCAAGGGCATTCCGCGCTTGCGCAAGGCAATCTGCGACTGGTACCGCAAGCGCTACCAGGTGGAGCTTGATCCGGAAAGCGAGGCGATAGTCACCCTGGGATCCAAGGAAGGTCTTGCGCACCTCGCCCTGGCGACGACCGGCCCCGGGGATGCGATTCTCGTGCCCAACCCCTCCTATCCTATCCATCCCTACGGCTTTGTTATATCCGGGGCCGATATCCGTCATGTGCCCATGGGTAATGAGACCGAGTTCTTCGAGGAACTGGAAAACGCTATCCGCAACAGCTGGCCAAGGCCGAAGATGCTGGTGCTGAACTTCCCCTCAAATCCCACTACCCACTGTGTGGAGCTGCCGTTTTTCGAGAAGGTGATAGCGATCGCCCGTGAACACGGCATCTGGGTCGTACAGGACCTTGCCTATGCGGATCTGTGCTTCGATGGGTATGTCGCCCCGTCGATACTGCAGGTCGAGGGCGCACGGGAGGTGGCGGTGGAGTTTTTCAGCATGTCCAAGAGTTACAACATGCCCGGCTGGCGCGTCGGCTTTTGCTGCGGCAACAGCACCCTCGTGGGCGCGCTGGCGCGCATGAAATCGTATCTCGATTATGGCATGTTCACACCGATTCAGGTTGCGGCGATCTCGGCTCTGGAAGAGGACCAGCAATGCGTCAGTGATATTAACAACATGTATCGTTCACGCCGGGATGTACTGTGTACAGGACTCAAGACGGCCGGTTGGCCGGTAGACGTGCCGCGGGCGACCATGTTTGTCTGGGCAGCTATTCCGGAGCCCTACCGCGCTATGGGTTCTCTGGAGTTCACCAAGAAACTGCTGCGCGACGCCCGGGTGGCGGTGTCACCGGGTATTGGCTTTGGAGAATATGGTGAGGGCTACGTGCGCTTCGGGCTCATAGAGAATGAGCACCGCACACGGCAGGCGCTTCGCAACATCAAACGTATGTTCCGGGATGACGGCCTGCTAAGCGCCTGATGCCGTGACTGATTACATGGGTAAATAACAGGGATTGGCCTTGGCGATGAATGCATTGCGTATTGGCGTTTGCGGCAACGGTACGGTCGGTGGCGGCACTATTGAATTGCTGCGCGACCGCGCAGAACTCTATGCCAGCCGCTGTGGTCGACCACTGCAGCTCACACGGGTCGGGGCCCGGCGCGACCGCGACGACTGTCCCCTGGGTGATGTGCCCGTGCACCGGGACCTTATGGAGGTGGCTCAGGCCGCTGACGTCGACGTGCTGGTGGAGTGCATCGGCGGTACCGGGCTGGCCCTGGAGCTGGTGGTGACGGCGCTCTCATCCGGCAAATCGGTAGTGACCGCCAACAAGGCTCTGATTGCCGAGCACGGGAACGAACTGATCGCGCTCGCCGAAGAGCACGGCGTATCACTGCTCTGTGAGGCTGCGGTTGCTGGCGGTATTCCCATTCTGAAAGCCCTGCGTGAAGGTATGGCGGGCAATCGCGTCAATGCGGTTAGCGGTATCATCAACGGAACGGGAAATTTCATTCTCACGGAAATGGGCGCAGCTGGAAGAGCCTTTGCCGATGTGCTCGCGGAAGCGCAGGCCCTGGGTTACGCGGAGGCCGACCCGACCTTTGACGTAGAGGGCATCGATGCAGCGCACAAGCTGACGATCCTCGCCGCCATGGCGTTTTCAATTCCCCTGGACTTCCCGGCGGTCTACTGCGAGGGCATCGCCGCCATCACGCCCGACGATATCCTCTTCGCCCGGGAGCTGGGTTATGTGATCAAGCATCTGGGCATCGCCAAACTGTCTGAGGGAGCCGTAGAACTGCGCGTACAGCCG
>JBLIIW010000222.1:0-5942 GCA_047635315.1 Halieaceae bacterium
CCGCCTGAGTGGCCGTCAGCTATTCGCTGCGCCCAGGCTTATCCGTCGCTGACATAAAGGGTTAGTGACTGCCCCGGCTTTAGATAGCGACTTGGGTCGAGTTGGTTCCAGTTGATGATGTCATCGATACTTACCTTGAATCGGCTGGCAATTTCATAGAGCGAGTCGCCAGAACGCACGGTGTAGCCGCGTTTCGCCCCGGTTTCGCTGTCCTCAGCCATCGCCAGGCTCGCACGCCATGCCTGGCTATCCGGAATCATCAGCGTATCGCCCGCCCGGATCAGGTTGCCACGCAGGTTGTTGACCTCGCGAAGAAGATCGACCTGCGTGTCAAAGCGCCCGGCAATGCGAATGAGGCTGTCGCCGCGGCGAATGCGGTAGTGCTGCCAGGTGACGCGCTGGTCAGCGGGCAATGCGGCCAACCTCTCCCGCATGTTCGCCGCGTCGGCTACGGGAAAAAGCAGCTCATCGCGCCCACCTGGTGCAGTAGCCCAGCGCAGCTGCCCGGGATTGAAACGGCGCAGCTCCGTAATATCGAATCCCGCGAGTTCGGAAGCACGCAGCATTTCGATCTGCCCACCGGTATCCACCACAGCAAAGGCTGGCTGGTTGGGGATCGGTGGTAATTCCAGCCCCAGTGCCACATCGAAAGCCACCAGCGTGCTCAAAGCGATAAGGCGTGGAATATAGCGGCGCGTCTCTTGTGGCAGCTTCAGTGACCAGTAGTCGAGGGGTAGTCCTTCTTTGCGATTACGCGCAAGTGCTCGCCGCACACGTCCCTTTCCGGCGTTGTAGGCCGCCAGGGTGAGCAGCCAGTCACCGTCAAAGTCGCGGTTTAATCTCTCCAGATAATCGAGAGCAAAGGCCGTGGAGTCGCGGATGTCCAGACGCCCATCGAACCACCAGTCCCGGCGCATGCCCAGGTAGTCTGCGGTGGCGGGCATGATCTGCCAAAGCCCGGCGGCACGTTGACCAGAATAGGCGAAGGGGTTGAGCGCGCTTTCGACCAGGGGGAGCAGGACCAGTTCAATGGGTAGCTGGCGGCGTTCAACCTCCGCGACGATATAGTAAAGGTAGCGCTCCGCGCGCGGTCCGATGAGTTCAAGATAACGCGTCTGCTGCAGGTAGTGATCCCGGGCGGCGCCGATGCGCCCGTTATGCAGCGTATGCATGGTCAGCTGACGCCGGATCCGGTCCCAGAGGTCGACCGGCGGCGCAAGGCTTCGCGCCTCGGGCTGGGGGTGTGCGGACGGGATAAGCCCGGCTGAGGGTTCCGCCATCTCCCGACCTGTCCGGCCTTGCTCCGGAGTTCCCGCACAGCCGGCAAGCAGTACAGCCAGTAGCGTGACTTTGCCGACGGCCCGGCACATCGCCAGACACGCAAAATTATCCCGCATGTCTCGGACCGGGGTCACGCCAGACAACGCTGTAGCATCGGGTTCAGAAATCATCCTTCCACTGGCGCAGCTGCGCGAAGGTATCTAATGGCGTGTTTCCTGGATCACGGCCGGCGGCGCGCAGGCCGACACGCAGGCTCTCCCTGGAGCTGCGCAGGAAAGGATTGGTGTCCAGTTCCAGCTTCAGGGAGGAGGGCACCGTTGCCTTGCCCTCGGAGCGCAGCGTCCGGGTGTCGGCCTCACGTTGCCTCAGGAGCTCATTCTCGGGCTCCGCAACCATTGCGAAGGCGAGATTGGCCAGCGTGTATTCGTGGGCACAATAAACGGCCGTCTCTTCAGGCAGTGAGGCCAGCGATGTCAGGGATTTGTACATCATGGGAGGGTCGCCTTCAAAAATACGTCCGCAACCCCCGGCGAATAGCGTGTCCCCACAAAACAGCAGCGGCTCCGGGCCGGCCTGGAAGTAGGCGATGTGATCGAGCGTGTGTCCTGGCACGGCCATGACACGAAACGCATAGGCGCCGCGCCGGAACTGGTCTCCGGCGTTCAGTCTGGTGTCGATGTGGGCGATGGCGGGGTTCCTGGGCCCATATACGGTACATTGCCACGCTGCCTTAAGGCGCTCGACCCCACCGACATGATCGAAGTGATGGTGGGTTAGTAGAATGGCATCCAGGCGCAGTCCTTTCGCTGCCAGTGCCGCTTCGATCGGCGCGGCATCGCCGGGATCCACCGCCATGGCGGTACCGTCGCCATTATCGAGCAGCCAGATGTAGTTGTCGTTAAACGCCGGAACACGGTGAACGGTTGCCCCGGTCGCGGGGATTGTCGTGGTGCCTGTTGTCGAGATTGTCATTGGCTTCGACTTCACTTTCTCTGCATGAGATGATTTGTTGTTTTGCGTACTGGCACTTGTTCTGCCCAGCTCTGTGCAGCGCAATCTGTTATTGCACGATTACCACGCCACACGATTGCACGACGCGGCCGCTATGGCTACCCTGAGTCGCAATGAAGAACGATGCCAACATGCAGTCTATCGAGATTTCCCGGGCGCTGGAATCCTGGTACCGGGGCCACGGTGGAACGGAACTGTTCGACAAGCTGCGCGATCGTTTACAGCCGCTTCTCGATAGGGCTTTCGGCTATCACATCATGCAAATGGGGCCCCTCGGCGCACAGAGTCTGATCGCGGGAAGCCCTATCAACCATCGCATCTACGTTAGCGAGGTGTCTGGAAACGGCAGCACATTGCGTTGTCACGGCAGCGACCTGCCTCTGGAGAGCGACAGTGTGGATATGCTGGTAGCCTTCCATGCGCTCGAGTTTGATGAGCATCCGCATGGTGTAGTGAGGGAAATGCAGCGTGTGCTGCGACCGCACGGGCACCTGATCATTATCGGATTCAATCCACACGGCCTTTTAGGGATTTCCCAGTATCTGCGGCGTATGCGCCGCTCCAGCCTGTGGCATCAGCACCGCCCGGTAAGTACACGCCGACTGAGCGACTGGTTACGCCTGGTCGATTGTGAGCTGGAGTCGATACATCATCTGTACCCGATACCGCTGATCGGGCGTGGCCGGCTGCGCCGTGCCATAGGTCGAATAGACGATTGGGCCAGCCGGCACGGCCTGCCTGGCGGTAGCGTTTATATCGCGCATGCCATGAAGCAGATCGGGGGTATGCGCCGCGTACCGCCTCTCCGGGAGCGTGCGAGGCGTCGGCTGGTAGGGCTGGCGGCAGTGGGAAGCGCTGCGTCAACGCCGCGGCAGCCGCGTGATGATAGCGGCAGCGACGTCGCCGCGTGAAGGCGGTTGAGCTTTTTACCGATGGTACCTGCCGCGGAAACACCGGCACCGGTGCGTGGGGTGCATTGCTCAGCGATGCAGATCGCGAGCGCGAACTGCAGGGTGCGGAGCCGGACACCACCAACAATCGCATGGATCTTCGAAAGGCAATAGAAGGGATGCAGGCCCGCCCCTAGCTGGGCCGGGCACGGATAGAGGCGCGAGAATCGAATCATGCGACAGATTGTTCTGGACACGGAAACCACGGGGCTGGAGGTGGCACAGGGTCACCGGATCATTGAGATCGGCTGCGTTGAATTGATAAACCGCCGCCTGAGTGGCCGGCATTTTCACCGCTACATCAATCCCCAGCGTGATATCGATGCGGGCGCCATTGAGGTGCACGGCATCACCAATATTTTCCTTAGCGACAAACCCCTCTTCGCGGCGGTCGCCAAAGACTTCGTGAACTTTATTGACGGTGCCGAGTTGGTCATTCACAACGCGCCTTTTGACATTGGCTTTCTCGACGCGGAATTACAGCGTTTGAAGCCCGATGCACTGCCCCTGGCCCAGCGCTGCGATATTACGGACACACTGATTATGGCGCGGCGTAAGCACCCGGGTCAGCGCAACAGTCTCGATGCGCTCTGCCAGCGCTATGCTGTGGATAATTCCAGTCGCGACCTGCACGGCGCTTTGCTGGACGCGGAGATCCTCGCCGACGTCTACTTGACTATGACCGGCGGCCAGACCGCACTGCAACTTGGGGATGATGATGGCAGCGATAGCGGCCGGAGAACGCAGCGCGTGCCTAAGCGGGTGAGCAGCGAGCGAGCGCCCCTGCGCGTCATCGAGCCATCGCAAGAAGAACTGCAGGCTCATGAGACGCTGCTGGACACCATTGCCGCTGCGGGAAAAACGCCCATTTGGCGGGCGAGCAACTAGTCACCTAATTTCGTTTCCCGGGACAGCGCGACCCCAGCGGGCGATCACCTGGCGCCAGGCGACAGGGTCAGACGAGTGGTTGTCCCTAGATAAACAGAGCCACGCAGGCAAAGCCCACACCGCCAAGAACCAGCGTGTAAGGCAGCGCCATAATCACCATTCGCCCATAGGAGAGCCGAATCAGGGGTGCCAGCGCGGAGGTCAGCAGGAACAGGAAGGCGGCCTGCCCATTCGGCGTCGCGACGCTGGGCAAGTTGGTACCAGTGTTGATTGCCACGGCCAGCTGATCGAACTCTGCACGGGTGATCGAGCCCGCGTCCAGCGCCGCTTTGACCTCATTGATATACACGGTGGCCACAAATACGTTATCGCTGATCATGGAGAGCACGCCGTTGGCGATGAAGAACATTGACGGCCGTACGGTGGCGTCCATAGCCAGTACCGCGTTGATTACCGGGCTGAACAGGTGCTGATCGTGGATCACCGCAACTATCGCAAAAAAGACCACTAGCAGCGCCGTGAATGGCAGGGCTTCCTCAAATGCGTGTCCAATCTGGTGCTCCTCAACGATCCCGTTGAAAGCCGTGAGCAGTACGATCACCATCAGTCCGATCAGACCCACGGCTGCCAGGTGCATCGCCAAACCTGCAATCAAGAGAAGGGCCACCAAGGCCTGCACGGTCAGTCGCGCAACCATTCGCGTGTTGCGTTCTTTGTCAGCCTCAAGCTGGAAGTCCTCCAGAACCATGCGCACGTTGTCGGGAATTTTCGCCCCGTAGCCAAATTTTCCCGTGACCTCAAGCAGCGCGCAGGTCACCAGACCGCAGGCGAGCACCGGCATGGTGACTGGCGCCATGATGGTCACAAACTGAATGAAGTCCCAGCCTGCTACGGAAGCAATCAGCAGGTTCTGTGGTTCGCCGACGAGGGTACACACACCACCCAAAGCCGTACCGACAGCGCCATGCATAAGCAACGAGCGCAGAAAAGCCCGAAATCGCTCAAGGTCCTCCCGGTGATTTTCGTGCACGCCGGCGTCATCGCCGTGGTCATGGTCCAGGTGCTGCGAGGACTTGCCGGAAGCCACCTGGTGATACACGGAGTAGAAGCCGACGCCAACGCTGATCAGCACCGCGGTAACGGTAAGAGCATCGAGAAAAGCTGACAGGAATGCGGATACAACACTGAACAGCAGCGACAACATTATTTTCGAGCGAACTTTCAGTAATATGCGGGTGAACACGAAAAGCAGCAGTTCTTTCATGAAGTAAATGCCGGCTACCATGAACATCAGCAGCAGGATTACCTCGAAGTTTGCCAGGGTCTCATTAAAAACCGATTCCGGACTGGCCATACCCAACACGACTGCCTCCAGAGCCAGAAGGCCTCCTGGCTGGAGGGGGTAGCAGCGAAGTGCCAACGCGAGGGTGAAAATAAACTCAGCTATCAGGACCCAGCCGGTAATGAAGGGGCCGGCGAAATAGAGGAGAATCGGGTTGAGAATCAGGAATCCGACAATGGCTTTCTTGTACCAGTCGGGCGACGGCCCGAGGAAGTTGTGCCAGACCGCCTGCGCGACGCTTTCGCTCATGAGAATGCCTCTGTTGAGAACGCGAACAAGTGTACGGTATTGCCAGCGCGTGTGTAAGTCAGATGAAGCGGCGGATGGGTCCCCCGCTCGTCGCAGACAGACCACTTAATGCCACGCAGCCTCACGCTTCCTCTTGCCGTGGACGCTGAGGCTGCATAGCATAGCGCCCCCGCCGACAAAGGCGATCAGAATTCGATCGCTCACACACCGTGGAGTGCAAG
>JBLIIW010000223.1:0-5828 GCA_047635315.1 Halieaceae bacterium
AACGCTTCCTCTACGAAAATCGGCCTCACCGCGCCCGTTGCCGCATCCGCATAGAACAGGTGATTTTTATTCTGCCGGCGATTCAACTGCTGAACGATGATCTCCTCCGAGTTGTTGGCCCATCCCATACGCGGCACATACATCTGTCGCGGATCGCCGGGCAGCGCTACCCAGACGGTGGGGCCTCCATTGGCAGCGACGACACCGACGCTGGCTGCTGATATTGTCTCCCCAACCTTGGGGTAGGGGATGTCGGTGACCGTTGGGTAAAGCTCGTCCGTATTGTTGATTATTTTGAAGTTGCGCACACCCGAGGTGTCGAATTGCCAGTACGCGATCTGACTTCCATCAGGGCTCCAGCGAAAACCGTCCCGAATGGAGAACTCTTCTTCGTAGGCCCAGCTCATGATGCCGTTGATGATGTGCTTTCCTGCCCGCTCCGTGAGGCGTGTGATGGCCTTCGAAGCCAGATCCTCTACATAAACATCAGCGTCCCGGACGTAGGCTACGCGACTGGCATCCGGCGAGAATTTCGCGAACTGCAGTGTTGACGCGGCCGCATCGCCGCCGAGTTGCGAAAGCGCGTTATTGTTTAAATCCAGGACCCAGTAGTCACCGCGACTCTTGACCCGCCAGACCCGCTGGCTGTTGCTATAGATCAGCAGCTTCGAGCGATCTTCCGACCAGCTGTAGGCGTCAATTTCAAGGGGTCGTTCTGCGTCGGCAGGAATCAGCGCGGCGGCGCTAACAAAGAGGCTGCGCTCAGCGCTTGCGGGGTCATAGAGCACGATGTCCTGGGGCGCGGCTAGCGCCTCCCCCTCGTCGTCGAGCTCTGGGTTATCTTCATCGTAGCCCGCGACGGTTTCCAGCATCGTGTAGCCGCTGCCGTCGGCCAGCCACTGAATCTCGCCGGGACTTTCTGCGTCGTACTGCTCACCGCTAAAGATAGCCTCCAGCGTGAGGCTCTCGTCATCGCCAAGCTCCGGGGACGGTGATCCTGCAGACGGTACGGAGCCATTTTCCTGGGAGCAGGCTGCCAACACACCCAGTGCTCCTGCCGACAGCAGAGAGTAGATTGAGCGAAGCTTGCGGTTAATTATGGAGAGTATGTCCATCGGGTTGCTAAGTGCACGCAGGGGGTATGGTCGGATTTCTTGTGCGGTCGCCCGGGGCGCTACAGATCATTGGCACAGCGCACGCAAGGCTCTATTTTCGTGCCGAAAAACACCGGCTTCGCTCTGCTTGCTGAGAGCGAGTAGTGCCCGCGCGACGACCTGCGCTTCGATACCGGCGTAGCGACTCAGGGGGCCCGGCATGAGCTTGCTAAGTATCGGGTTCATGCGCTGCAGCAATGCCTCGGACGGGCGATGTTCGTGCCGTTCGCCGAGCAGGAGTCCCGGCTGGGCGATGTCCAGGCGTCGGAAGCCGAGTACCTGCAGATCGCGTTCCGCTTCGCCTTTGACCTTCGAGTAGAAGACGCTCGCGCGGGGATTGGCGCCAACGCCGCTTACCAGCAGAAAATGTTCGATGCCGGCGTCCTGTGCCGCCCGCGCAAAGGCCAGGACGGCACCGTGGTCGACGGCGCGGAAGGCGTCCCTGGAGCCCGCGGTGGCGATAGTCGTACCCAGGGCACAGATCGCAACGGCTGCCTCAGGTACTGCCAAAGAATCGGAGAAGTCTGTGGTCACTTCGTCCGTCGCGCGCCCGGTCTCCCGGCGGCCAACGGCCGTTACGCGCTCCCCATTTGCCAGCGCCGTGTCCATAACCGCGCCGCCCACCAGACCGGTTGCCCCTGCGAGAAGTAGATGCATCAGCTCATTAGCCTTGCGTGTTGCTTGGTCATTTAGCTGTTCCGCTCCTGGGCCTGTTTGTTGGGGTATCGGGCTGCACCGCGTCCGGGGGCAACGGGAACTGAGTATAGGACGGATGAACAAAGCGTTGCGAATAGATGTTCTACCGTCCTGGCGATGAGTCTGCTAGGCGTTGCGGTCTGTCTGGTCGAAACGATTCACCATACACCGTCGCTTTTTTCGCCGTGTCGCAGCACTGCTGCTTTTATTGGCTTTCTTGCGGGGCCTGGTCAGCGCTGAGGATGGCATCAGCCCATCGAGCATCGCCCGTGCACAGCTGCTGCGGGACACAGCCCTGCAGGGCAGCGGGGCCTACGCAATTGTGGAGTCGCTCACCACCGAGGTGTGGCCCAGACTGGCTGGGAGCGTGGCGAGGAGACCGCCAGCCTCTTGGAGCCATTTCCTCAGCCCTTGACGATTACCGCTCTCGGAGGATCCGTGCCCACGCCACCTGAGGGGCTCGACGCAGAGCTGGTGTTATTTGCAAGTCTTGATGCCCTTAAAGCCGCCGCTCCCGGCAGCCTTAGCGACAAGATCGCCTACGTGGGGCACGCGATGCAGGCCACCCAGGACGGCAGTTCCTATGGGTTTTCGGCACCCTGCGGCGCGAGGGCGCCAGTATTGCGGCGCAGCGCGGTGCGCTCGCGATCATAATTCGTTCTATTGGCACCGACAGCCATCGCATGCCGCATACGGGTCAGATGCGTTACGCGGAGGATACGCCGCAGATTCCCGCCGCCGCGCTCGCCAACCCCGATGCCGATCAGATGGAACGCATCGCCAGTCGTGCCAGGCCGATCCGCGTGCGCCTGAAGCTCACGCCGAGCTTCATCGGCGAACGCCAAAGCGGCAACGTCATCGGGGGAATTATCGGTTCCGAGAGGCCCGAGGAAATTGTCCTTATCGGCGGCCACCTCGATAGTTGGCGTCTTGGCACGGGTACAGTGGATGATGGTGCGGGGATCGCCATTTCGACCGCGGCCGCGAAGTTGATTCTTGACAGCGGGGAACGCCCCCGGCGAACCATTCGACGGGTCTACTGGGGCTCGGAGGAGGTTGGGCTGCTGGGTGGCAGCGCTTACCTGGAGGCACATCGCAATCAGGTGGAGCAGCACATCATCGGCACCGAGAGCGACTTCAGTGCCGGGCGCGCCTGGGGGGTCACGGCGCAGGCATCGGACGCGGGGCAGGACGTAGTCGACCAGATAAGCCAGTTGCTAGCCTCCATTGGTATTGCGCGCGGAGATATGGATACCTCGGCCTCCGCGCCCGACTTGACGCCGCTGGTCAAGGCGGGTTTACCGTCCTTCCGTTTCACCCAGTACGGTATGGATTTTTTCGATCTGCACCACACGCCCGACGATACACTGGACAAAATCGAGCCCGCAGCACTGGACCAGAACACCGCGGCCTTTGCTGTATTCGCCTGGCTGGGCGCAAACAGCAGCGTGGATTTTCGCCGCCGCCCCTGAGTTCGCTGCACCGCCCGCCCCGCCGGATTGGGCTCTGGGTTCCAGCGGATAGGAAAGGGCAATGATGGCGGCGATTGGCAGGGAAAAACATTTTCAGGAACGAGGCTTCGCCCATGTTTGTCACTCCAGAATCAGAAAGGTGCCGTGCTTGCCTGTCCTGCTTTGCCTTCGCCGAGCTCACTGATGTCGATTGAGGACCTTGTGGTTCGAAAGCGCAAAGTAGCCCAGAGAGTAGATACTCAGGACCATCAACAGGCCGCCGATGTAATCGGAATCTATGGCCCAGTCCAGTTCCAGATAGAAGGTGAGGAATGACAATAGCGTTAGCAGGTAGGCGCCGCACACCAAGCAGATCCAGCTGCGCACCCAGATAAGAGCGCGACGCGTCTGCGGTGGTTTGCTTGCGAGCGCTAGCGGCCGGCGCAGGATCATCCAGGCGTAGGCGCTGAAGTACAGCGCCTTAATGAGCACGGTCAGCGCAATTTGCTGGCGGGTTTGTGGGTTACTGAGGCTGCTCCAGCGATCCTCGGCCCCAAGGTAGATCAGCAGGTATCCGGCAATCGCCAGGCCAGCCGGCAGCAGGTGGCGCCACTGTGCTCCCAGAGGACGCGAATCGTCTTCGGCAAGAGCGCCGATGAACAGGTAAAGCAGCGGCCAGAGCAGGAATTCCGTAGCCATACCCATACCCAAGCCGATCGGGTAATTCACGGGGTCGAGAAATTCTTCGCCCAGAGTAAGTGTCAGGAGTAACAGGATGGCCGTAAGCAGCCAGCGCGCGGGCGAGTTCCCGGCCTTGATCGTCGCCAGCGCAAACACCAGGAAGGCACCCTGCGCAATGGCGGCGCCAAATATCCAGCCTGAAAGGTGCTCGTTTACCACGGGTGGGTGTCTCGTCGTTACTGTGGGAGGAAATCCTGAAACACCGGCAGTCTACAGCAGAGACAGCGGCGGGTTTTACTGTGCTTGCGATTGCGCACTGCGCTTCGATATCTTCACTAACGCGCTTTGTTTACTTGCCTGATAAGCAAATCGGCCAGGTCGACAAAAATCAGGGCAACAAACGCAAGGGCAATATTTTCGGACATCAGGAGCACGCCCGCTGGTATCAGGGAAGTCAGCAAAAAACTTATTCCTCAGGGTGGTTTTCGTCATCCTCCAGCGGCTCATCCACGACATCAAGAACCATGCTGTGAATCTCCAGCTCGCACCAGGCCTTAAAAAGGCTCAGGGTTCTGTTCTCGGGCCACAACGCCGGATCGATGTACCATTGTTCGAGAATCTCCTCGAACAGGAGCGTGTAGCATTGCTCAAGCCAGTGGTCCAGGTCTTCGCCCGCATACTCATGGATCAGGAAAGCAGGAGAATCTTCATTCGCAGCATCCAGCGATATGCCGCGCTTCCCGGCCTCGGGCTCCGTTTCGTTTATCCAGTCGACAAACGGTTGTTTGATTCGAACAACGATCAGATCACGGTTAAGCATGCGCAGAGTTTCTCATATGATTAACAATGCGAGTGACTTTACTACAGTTTTTGCGATGGCTGATCGAGAATCAGGCGCGCAGTATCCAGACCAACCAGCATCTTCTGTGGGCCGCTTTGAGTAGCCCGATTGTGCGTGTACAGTTGGCGGATTGATGGTTGTCCGCGAACGTGGATAATTACAGTGGCGACTTTGTCTACGCCCATGTGCGCGGCTACTATGAGTTTAGTGAGCACTTCGGCGCTTCCCTAGGCTAGCAGTTCACCGATATCGACGTAAGTGAAGAAGCACCCTGGAATTTAATGCGCAATTGGAGGGACCTGTTTTGACGCTCGTCTACAGTTTTTAGGTGCAAACATCTGATGATGTTTGCAAGGGATAAGATAAGGTGAAACTGACTTTACTGCTGATACTCGTAGTTGGCCTCTCGTCACCCGCCTGGAGTGAAGCCCCGGCGACGAAACGCATCCTGATCGTGGTATCAAATGTCGTAGATATGGGTGACTCCGAATCCCACGATGCACGCAATAATCTGTGGGAGGTCGCGCCGCCATATCATGTGTTTCTTAGCCATGGTTATGCGGTTGATTTTGTTTCGCCAAAAGGCGGCGCCGTTGAGTTCTCAATGGACCCTGTTGGCATCAGCAGTTACACCATAAAGTATGAAGGCTTTTTGGATCGAGCGAATGACTCACTTCCTCCAGGCGAAGTGGTTCCCAGGTCCTATGACGGGGTCTTTATTGGCGGGGGATACGGTTCGCTGTTTGATGTCGCTTCCGATGAGAAGCTGTTATCAGTTATTGCGCAGATCTATCAGGCTGGCGGCGTTGTCGGTGCCTGTGGCCATGGATCGGGCGGCTTCGCCAATGTTGTGCTGAGCGACGGCGAGTTTATGGTAGCGGAGAAGAGGGTGGCGGGGTTTCCCAATTCCACGGAACGCACGAAATCCTGGGCTGAACAGGGCGAGTTGTTGCCATTTCTTGTTGAAGATCAGCTGCGATTGAACGGCGCAAAAATAGTGAACAA
>JBLIIW010000224.1:0-5805 GCA_047635315.1 Halieaceae bacterium
GCGCTAGACGCGTTTATCCAGATTGATGCGGAGGGGCTCCTTAGAGAATGGAACAAGCGGGCAGAGATAATATTTGGCTGAAAAAAAAGAAATGCATGGGTATTGTTTAACTGAATCAATTATACCGTCGAGCTTAAAGCGGTCGCATAAAGAGGGAATGAAACGCTTTCTGGCGACAGGTGAAGGGGCCACGATCAATAGAACAGTCGAAATGGAGGCCCTTCATCGCGATGGACACCTGATGCCAGTTGAGCTTTCGATTACTGAGGAGAAGGAGGGCCGTGAAACGTATGTCAATGCTTTTTTGCGAGATATCACGGACAAAAAGAAGGTCAGAGACGAACTCTCAAAAAGTCGTTCCGATCTTATGAATAGTTTGCATGGCCGGTAGCAGATATCGCCCATCAGCATCATGAGCACATAGATGGGTCCGGCTACCCACAAGGGCTCAAAGGTGAGGAGATATGTTTGGAGGCGCGAATTGTAGCGGTCGCCGATGTTGTTGAAGCTTTAAGCTCCCATCGCCCATATAGAGCAGCATTGGGGATGGACGCAGCCCTGAACGAAGTCAAAGCCAACCGTGGGCGGTTTTATGATTCAGCCGTGGTCGATGCCTATGTAAAAGTGTTTGAAGAGGGCCGCTTGAATTGCGAGAATTAGTGGCTGGAGCCTTTTTGTATCCAGTGTTCCAGCCTAAAAAACGTGCTCGTTCGACAAAACGCGACCACAGAAGTGTTTTATTCCGGGCCGCGAAGTGCATTTGCAGCGGATATTCAAGAAACGGTTCTCGCACTCGCAGCAGATCACTCCTTCGCGTTAGATGTGCGCCTCTGGGCCGGTCAGCTGGGCGAACGCCGGGCTTTTGAGGTTCTTCGCGGTGAGGAAATGAGCTACTGACGGATCCGAATGATTGAATTTAAAGCCCGAGTCTGAGAGAAAGCTGGCAGCGTTTTTCTTCATGTGTACCAGCAGTTCGGTGCCTTTCAGGAAACTTGCCGCCGTCAGGTCAAACTCCGGGTTACCCGCCTTCCAATCAGCACCGCTGACCTTCGCGCCGGTGTTGAAGCCGCTGTTCATATCCAGCCACTGCATTGCGTCACCGGCGTAATTACTCACCATGGCCACACAGGCGATCGACGGACAGGTCATAACGTAGCTGCGCAGGAAAGCGCCGAACTCTCCGGCGCGCGGCGTTTCATTTGCCTGATACATTTCCTTGCATTTGCGCGAGAAAGATTCAAGGCGGCTCACGTCCCACAGCCGGTGGATGAACTTCGCCAGTACCTCACAGCAACTGGTAATCAGACCAAAAATCGCACCGGATGCCGCGGCTCCCACATCCAGGCCGAGTTGTGTGGCGCCCTTCAGCGTATCGTAAATGCCTTTGCCAATGCCGACGCTTTGAATAAGATTGAGGCTATTCATAACCGCTTGTGGATGCCCGGGGGCTATGTTCACGCCCTTGCTCAAGATCCATGTTTCATACTTGTCGGTACAGGCTCCGATCGTGTCTGCTACCCCTCGAGCAATGCCAATCGCGCCACCGACGATCGGCGCGACGGTCTTGCCGACCTCACCGAGAATCTTGCAGACGATGAAATTGATAAGACCGGCAATTCGAGTGGCCCAGACTTTCGTAAAATCGTAGGGATTTGCCTGCAACGAGTCGTACTGCTTGCGCAGCGCGCGTACGATCCTGTCAACGAGTGCACGCAGCTTCGCCCGGATAGCCTCAATTGCACTGCTACCGAACTGCTCCAGGGCCGAGGGCGGATTGAGGACTTGCTTTTCAAATTGGCTACTCGAAATCAGCCCCCTGTTGATACGAAAGGCACCGCCCGTCGCGGGGTTTCCGCGCTTCAATGGGCCGCCGGGTACATTACCCGGCGCAGGGCGGGGGGGTGGCGTGGGCGGGGCTCCGGGGTTCTGCTTTGCCGCGTACGCGTCCTGCGCCTTGCCGACAACGGCGTCTCTACCTTTCTTGACCAAGTCTGAGCCCAGCACCTTGCCCGGCAACTGTGAGAGCTGTTTCTTCTGCGCGGTGGTGAGGGTGTTGCCACCAATGCTTTTCTGAATATCTTTCTGCGTGCCTTCGAAGCTGAATGCCGCGCCGCCGAGTTCCCAAGCACTGTCGATCACGAGGTTGAACAGTTTGGCATCCACTTGAAGCCCGCTATAGACGTACAGCAGTCCACGCCTACCGTCCTGCTGGGAATCAAGATAGGCATTGCTCATCGGGATGGTGCCCGTCAGGTAGCCCTCCAACTCCTTCACAATTCCGCTTTTGTTTCGTGAGGAAGTATTCCTGGCAATGGATGAGCCTTTCCAGGCCCGGAATTTCGCTTTGACCCCTGCCAGATTAGCGGCGCCTCCCCCGCCCTGCTTGCAGTAGCTCTCTATCGCCTTGTCGAGTTCCCGCAGTTGACCGCTGCGCAGTTTTCCCGTGACAGCGGTCTCTTCCTTCCAGCGACGGTAGTCAATGTTGCCAATACTCATGTCAAACTCCGAGGATCATCAGGCGTGCCAGTTATCGGCATGCTATAAAAAGACTACCTGTCGGCCCTGAAGTCTTCTTGGCACGCAAGGTAGGCAACGTACTCAAATTACTTCCGCGTATCGTACCAGTTTCACCGATGCAGTTTGTAGCAGGGAAACTGTCGCGTGGCGTCGTGAATAGCCGGTTGCCCCGGCGGCCCACCCGTTGCCGGGCCAGAGCCGACATTGGCGCGACCAGTGAGCGTTGCTGTGGTCAGTGGCTTAGGCGGGTGGGAAGGGTGTTATTCCACCTCAAAGTTGACGGTCCGATGGGATACTCCCCCCGCCTGCAGCAGAACATCGAAGGATACCGGCCTGTGACCCTGCAGGCTTCCTTTGATTCGATAGAGGCCCTCGTTGAGTGCGAACTCAGCGCTCCCCTGGGAGATTACCGAATCGCGCCGCTTGCCTTCCTCCAGATTGCCCTCCAGCGGGTAGGCACTCCAGAACACCTCCTCAGCCGGTGGTGCACCGGCTGCTTCCGTGCGGATGCGCAGCCGTCCAGCAGCAAAAATCACCGGCACATTCATGGATTCATCAGTATTGGATTGGATGTCGAGATACTTGAATGCGCCCCCATAGCGAGCGTGCACACGAAAGCGGCCCGGGGGTAACTCCGCGCTGATATCCGGGCCAATACTTTGGAAGCTGCTTTTGCCATCACTCATTCCGTCATCGCCGATCTGACGGATATCCCAGTAGACCTCCTTATCGACGATGGGAGTATCGCGAGTTGCGAAGGCACTGAGATTAACGATTCCGGACGGCGTCGCCCCGTCAATCACGACGCCCCTGGCCTTGGCCCGAACGGCATCGCTGATCGCACCCATGGTGCCGGGGTCAAGCCCGCAGGTTTCCTCGGCGTCGCTGAGCAGCACCACAGATGCCGGCGTATCCTCGTATTCACGCGCCTGGGCGGCCTGCATTACGGCGGCGGTAAGCGGGATTTTGCCCTTGGGGTTTACCCTGTTGGCAATCACCCCGCTGGCCTGCGGAGCCGGGCTGAGCAGGGTTTGGATATCGCGGCAGTTGTTCTTGCTGTTGTGACCGTAGGCAGAAAGACCGAGGGGGATAGTGGTGTCCCAGTCTTCCATCAGCTCAGTGATCACCTGTCTGGCGATGACGATCTTGTATTCCCCATCGACCTTGCCTCACCTGCTTCCCGACGCGTCTACTACCAGCATCGTCTTAGCCTGGGGTACCTCTAGTGCGCTAGAGACCAGAGGTATGCCCGCAAGCAGTACAGCAAAAAGTAGCGGTAGTCTCAGGATACTGGGGTCATGGTGCGAATCCCATGTTGCCTGGCTGAATGTTGCGGCGCCGGCTCTGCACAGCTGATATCGTCTGTCAGTGCCGCTGCCAGAAGCTGATCTAGCATCGAATGCCAGTGATTGCGCAGCCTTCCAGGAACAGATTATTCCCTGGACTATCATTGAAGCCATTACCCCCGAAGTTCCCCCTTAACCGGCACTGATCGAGGAGATCCTGCGATCTGGCGCAAACGGCTCCCGCCGTTACTCATGCGGGTGTAGTTTGCGCTATCTGTAATGCAGAGGATGTGAGTCCGGGTCGTGGACACAGCAACAACAAGTTGGATCGAAATATTTGCACGCCATCGATTGGCGGCGAACCTACTGATGGTACTGCTCATCGTGGCGGGCATCTGGGGCGCAGTGAAGATCAAGGTTCAGCTGAACCCGGAGCAGACCTGGAATGTTGCCGAGGTTGAACTGCGCTGGCCCGGCGCCTCGGCCGAGGATATGGAAAAGCTCGTCACCAATCCCGTGCAGTATCAGCTGCGCGGGATTGAGCGTCTTGAGCTGCTTAGCTCCTGGACGCGTGACGGCGTGGCCTGGGTTCAACTCCGCTTTGCACGCGGTATCGAAGTAAATGTAGCCTTTGACTCCATCAAACAGCGCATCGCGCTGGTACGTGACTTGCCGACTGATCTCGAGCCACCCAGTGTCGTAGTGGGTCGCTGGTACGAGACAGTCGCCGCGGTGTTTCTGACCGGGCCTGACGCTGGTAGAAATGAATGCCGGCATTGCTGATATCGCTCAGGTAATAGCCAGTCTCAGTCGCGACACCCCGGCTGGAACGATTGGCGTGGGGCAGAACAGACGGCAGATACGTTCGATGGACCAACAGCGCAGTGCGCGCGGCTTTGAAGAAATGCCAATCGCCTCAACGCAGGGCGACCAGTTAGTTCAGCTGGGCGACGTCGCTCGCATCGAGCGCCGAGCCATCGAGAATCAGCGCTACACACTGATTGATGGTAAGCCGGCGGTCGAGCTTCGCGTGCGGCGTGGTACGAACTCAGACACCCTCGATGCCGCGAAGGTGCTTAAGACCTGGCGTGCAGAGAACGAAGCTTTACTCGCTTCCAGTGGTGTAGAGGTCGAGGTATTCATCGAGGCCTGGCGCTTTGCGGCAGACACCATGGGTCTAGTCCTGAAGAACGGGGTTTCGGGTCTCTGTCTTGTGCTTGCGATGCTGTTCCTCTTTCTTAATTTGCGAGTGGCAGGCTGGGTAGCGCTGGGTATCCCCGTGTCCTTCGCGGTCGCGCTACTACTCTTCTACGCATTTGGCGGCAGTTTGAACTTCCTGTCCAGGATTGGACTGGTGATGGCCCCGGGTATCGTGGTGGATGATGCCATCGTCGCGTAGCGATAACGGCTGCCACCAGTGCGTTTTTCTTTGCGGCTAGTCTGGTCGTCATGAACTTCGTGAAGTTTGACATGAACATGAACATGAACATGACCTTTGAGTTTGCCGAGGCCAATATCCAATTCACCGCCGATGCCACGGAGGAGCAGCGTCAAAGATATCTGCAGGCCCTGGAGCGACGGGTAGATGCTGCCGACGCGCACTTTGGCGGCGGCAATATTGTCGCCCGATGGGTGCAGCGAAAGGGCGCAACGATCGGTCGGGACACCCGTGACGGACCGGAGTCTGCCAGTATATTCGTCGAGTGGAGTTCACCGGAGTCTCGCGATGTCACCCTCGCTGCTTTTCTGGATCACTGGCAATCGTCTATCCCCGATTCGCCGATCGTAGAGCAGCTGCAGATCGAGAAGGGTGACTAGCCCTGGCCCGAGATTGAACTGACCTTCAGCGGGGGAGACACGGCTTCTCTCAAGGGGACTGCAGATGATCTTGCCGCAGTGATGCGCGGAATGCCCGGCGTTAGTAACGTGCCCGACGATCTGACGTGCAGACAGTAGCGGTACGCGCCTATCCGGACAAATCGATCACCACAGCTGATGCGGT
>JBLIIW010000225.1:0-5728 GCA_047635315.1 Halieaceae bacterium
ATCCTCTATATGGACGGCGTAACTCTCCTGGATTCTGGTGGCGTTGCTGCTATGAACAAACTTACTATCTACTGCGCCAAAGAGGGTAAGAAAATGGTTATCGCTGATTTGCAGTTTCAACCGCTAAAAACGCTCTCTAGAGCCAACATCAAGCCTGTTACTGATGTGACCTCCTTCTACTCGACGTTGAATGAAGCAATTCATTCTTTTGACTGAGCTGGAATTTCCGACATGAAACTATCAGCAGTACAGTCAAAGTTCGAAGAAAATTATCTCGACTACGCTGAGATCAGGAAGGCCCGGGTAGAATAAGCGAGTACATCGTCTTACTCTACGGTCAGGATGGAAGATCATTCATGCTTTGCCTGATCCATAGACTGCAGTCGGTGGGTGTGACCATATCTGCTCGAATATAACCAAGCGGCCGGATACTTCGGATGGGTATTGGCAACTTAACTAATCCGGGCCGCCGAAATCCTCCCTATAGTCTCAAGCTACTGCTCTGCTCCATTCAGCAAACGCACTTACCCTGAGATCCCGATAATGCTGAGCTTTGACCATGTGTCTTCCCAGGTTGCAAAGATTACTGACAGCAGCATGGGCTCCGAGAAATCTTTGCGCCTGCCCAGTCGATTTGAACTTCCGCATCCCTCGCTCCCTGACTCTCGTCGCTTCATGAGACTGCTCAGCCCGATTGTTCTCATACTGTTGAGTACTGTGGATCGTCTCGAGCATCAATTCTCGACGCGCTACGCCATAGCTATGCAGCTTGTCTGTCACGATCTTCCGAGGCTCGCCAGCATGCGCCTTGATCAGGCGTTTGAAGACGCGTTTCGCTGCAGCCCCATCACGCTTGGCCTGTAGATAGACGTCCACTACTTCACCGTCCTGGTCAACAGCTCGCCAAAGGTAGTATTGCTTGCCATTGATCTTCACGAATACTTCATCGACGTAGAATGTGTCGCCAAAGCCACGGTGCTTACGCTTGAGTCTTCGAGCGTATATGGCGCCAAATTTCATACACCACAGACGGATGGCTTCGCGGCTGACCGTGATACCGCGTTCGGCAAGCCCAGGCAACAGAGTCAGCGAGGAAATCGGCTCTCAACAGGCAGTTCATATACCTTACAATTAGCACCCGTGAAACGCCTTCCCTGGTCTCTCACCACATGACTGATCTAAACCCGCTGAACGCCAAGACCCGTGTGCTCGCCGCAGGGCTCATGGACCAACGCCTGCTCCGCGCTGTCACGCGATTTGTGCGGGCGACCCTGATCAGCCTTCTGGTCGCCGCCGCCATTGTCTGGGGGCCCTCGCTGCTCAGCGACACCGTGACGCTGTATCGCTGGGATAATGTCGAGTACTTCGCAGCGGTCATCGACTGGGCGCATCGCAACCTCCTTAGCGGTGAACTTTCTCGCGTAAATCTGGCCCAGCAGCTCGGCGACCCCTTCGCCGCACACATTCAGGCAGGCTACTTTTACCCTCTCTATACGCTGGCAGTCGGGCTCAACATTCTGATCTCGGGGGGTTATGAAAGCCTTGTCAGTATTATTGCCTGCCTGCATTTTGCGTTGGGAATCGCCGGCTATAGGGCGATCGCTATCCTTCACGGTATCAAATCGCCGCTGGCATGGGGACTGGCAACCGCAGCCATCGCTGGCGGCTATACCATGGCTTATGCCGGGGTGTGGATCGTGGTGCTGGCGGTGCAGGCGTGGATGCCATGGTGCCTCTTTGGCATCCTGCGTTACGCTCGGGCATCACGAGCCAGTCCGGGCTCGACGTCAACGGATGACGTCACGGGGCTCGCGATTTTCGTGCTGGGATCAGCGATGATCGGGCTGCTCGGCCACGCCCAGTTCTGGGCCTATGCTCAGCTTTTTCTGTCACTGGCCGCCTTCGGTTGCCTGATACATGACCTGCGCCGATTAGGCAGGTGGGTTATTGCGGCCGGGATTGCCGTACTGTTGGCAATGCCCACGCTGCTACCTCTGCTATTTATTTTTCCCGAACTGGAGCGTTCCAACGGCATCGCGCTCAACGAGTTTCTTGCCGTATCTGCGCAATGGCACGAACTCGCAGGCCTCATCAGTCCGTGGACAAGCAGCGGCAGCTGGGGCCTTCCTCCCTCGCAAATCTCGTTATTTAGCTTTCAGGGCGCGCATATAGCCCCGCTACTGCTGCTGGCATTCTGGCTCCTGCGGAATAATTCGGCGCAGTCCAAGGACCTACCCAGATCGTCGCGCAGCGAAGGAGCGCTGTGGTTGGGCATCTGGCTCCTGGCACTCGTCTTTGCCCTCGGCGAAAATACCCCGGTCTACCCACTCACGTACCACATTCCACTGTGGTCAGAGTTCCGCTGGCCCAGCAAATTCATGCTCTTCGCGCAGTCCTTTTTGGCGCTCTATGCGATTTGGGGGGTAAGTCGCCTGTCGCAGAGCGCAGTCAACCTCAGGGCCTGGCGCGCGGCCTGCGTGCTCAGCTTGGCTGCGCTTCTGCTAATGTTCATCTGGCACCACGTGCCTGACGAGCGCAGCGTCTCAGCGGCTTCGCTCGCACTCCTTGTGGTGAGCGCGATGCTCCTACTACTGCTTTGCCAGCGCCGTATCGCCAATGTCCCCAGATGGCTTGGCGCTCTACTGGTGCTATCGGCGCTGTGCTACGCAGCAATGGTGCATGATCAAAACCTGAAGCCGTTTCAACGCGACTACAAACACACAGTGCACAGATTCGACGGGGCGTACCGGGTTACCCCGACCACCGCCGATACAGTCAATCTTACCCGGCGCATGAGCGAACTCGACCTCGGACTGACCGCCATGGTTCAGGGCTACTGCAGCCTCAGTGGTTATCACACTGCCACCACTGTCCTGCAGCGCTACTCCGACACGGTGACAAACTTTCTCTTTGGGACCGTCGCCCGCCACTGGTTTGCGTGGGCGTCGACTAACAACATACTTGACTTTCTGGCCGTGCGTTATGGCGTCGCCTACCTGGAAGAGGACTTCGCGCTGCTCGAGCAAAACGGCTTCAGGTGGATTCGCACGGCTGGCGGGGCAGAAGTGTATGAAAACAGCAATGCGCTACCGCTTATTTTTCTTGCACAGGCCAGCTACCCTGACGAGCTCGACTGGACAAAGCCCGCAAGCACCGTCAGACTTCCTGACAGTCCGCGCAAGTCGTGGGCTCAGGGCACCGTGGAGACGATTCACTACACCACCGCCGGCAATATCGAAGCCGAGGGACACGTCCAAGGACCGGCCCTACTGGTCACGTCCACCCTGGCTTACCCGGGTTGGAGCGTTTCCGTTAACCAGCAGCCGCAACAACGGCCCCTTGTCGTCAACGATGGGTTTCTCGGCGTAGAACTGCCTGCCGGCCCTTTCAGTGTTCGCTGGCGCTATACGCCCCCGGGACTTTACTACGGTATCGCCGCTGCCCTAGTCGGTTTATTCAGCCTACTGCTGATAGCAGCCTGGTACCTTCCTTCACTGCGAGCAAAACCGGCGGGGCATGACACAACTCAGCAATAGTGTACTTCGGCTCGCTCTGGTGACAGGCTTCGTCACAGTCGGATTGTTTCTTGCCCTGCGCCCATCCTCACCGCCACAGAGTTCACCGGGTGCCGATCAACTCGCTCTGGCCACCCGACTGATCAGCGATCCCCTCCTTGACGACGCTCAGGCGCGCTATCGCGAGGTACTAAAACAGGGGTTTTCCGCTGGCGGACACTACACGTCTGTTTGGATTCGCGATTTCAATACCTTCCTTGTTGCCGCGTCGCGACTGCATGGCGAACACCACGCCATTCGGGAGTCTCTGCTGACCTTTCTGGATTTTCAGTTTGAAGACGGACATATCGTCGATGGTTATGTGAGCAGTGAATCCGCTTTGCCCGACATTCGCTACATAACCTCAGCGGCGCAACCCGAGCTGATCGCGTTCACCAACACTGTAGAATCAGATCAGGAGTCGTCTCTCGTACAAGCCTTCGCCAAATACATACAGGTAACGGGCGATCACAGCGTACTTGCGGAGGTTCGTAAGGGGGAGACCGTCCTCACGCGCCTTGAAGCGGCGCTCAGCTACCTTGTTGACCGGCGCAGCGACTCAAAAACAGGGCTGCTATGGGGAGGTACCACGGCGGACTGGGGTGACGTACAACCGGAGACATCTCCGGGCACCATCCTCGATGAAAATAGCCATCACGCCATCGATATTTACGACAACGCGATGTTCATTCTCGCTATGAAAGGGTTTTTAACACTGCTGCCCGACGACGACGACCGACGCGCACAGTGGGAGCGACGGCTGCGTACACATGAACAACGCACCAAGGATTTACTGTGGGATGACACGCTCCAGAAATTCAGGCCACACTTGTACCTTGAGGCATCACCTTTTGCAGAGACTATCGACGAATCCCCGATACATTTCCACGGCGGCACAGCTGTCGCGGCCCAGGCCGGGCTCCTCGACTCCGCGGAGTTAGACAGCACATTCGAACATCTTCGCAGCGGAATTAAGAGAGTCGGAGCAGAAACTGTTGGCCTGACACTCTCCCCGGCCTACCCCGATGGTGTATTTCTGAACCCGATAATGGGTGAACACCAGTATCAGAATGGCGGAGAGTGGGACTGGTTCGGCTGCCGCTGGGTCCGCGCACTGGCTATGGGTGGGAAAATAACCCGAGCCTACGAAAGCCTGCGACCCATACTGCTTCGTCAGCTCGATAGGGGGCTGTACGAGTGGTTCACCATTCACGGCGAGGCGCGAGGCGCAGCGCCCTTCAAAGGCTCTGCCGGAGTATGCAACGAGGCCATCGAAGACCTCCGGACCTGGGCTACGGTCGCTTTGAGCCACGATAGAATCAGCGCGAATCTCCTTGCCAACGATCGGTCGTCGGACTAAGCGCGGGGTGATCGACCCGCGTTAATATCGGTTGTGGTCCCCGTGTTTAATCAAGCCGAAGTCCTCCCTGAATCCCATAGCAGGCTGGTGTCCATGCTGCAGGCTACGGGACTCGGCTTTGAGGTCGTTTATGTCAATGATGGAAGCGCTGACCCGATCCTGGCTGACGCCATTCTAGACCGACAGATGCACACCGCTTACAAAATCAATCTGAGAGTCCATGCGGAAACGCAACGCGAAGTTAACGAACACCACCGGTTCCGAGTAGCACTACAAACCCCGCGTCGCTACGCTCAGACGGGTGGCAGCTTTGCCCCGGACCGGCCCGGGTGGCAGGATTCAGAGGTATACGCAGCAGGACAGCCTCAGCGAGGAGATGCAGACCACAACATCGCAATATCAATCGAGGATAGGCTGCGCCTTCCGGAGTATTCGATCGAATCAATATTGACCGGAATAAGCTCATCCGATGAATCATCCCCCGGGACTCAGAGCGTCGGCATTCTCGTTTCGGCCCTTGTACTCCTATTTTACGAACCAACTTGCCTAAGATGCTCCACTTGGTCACACTAGTTCCTATACGTATCATTTTTGCGCTCCGACCAGATCCGAATCAAAGCCATCCTTTACACTAATACAATCGAACAGAAACTAGCCGACAGGGGCTACTTCTAGAGTTAGCTGTTCGAAAAAAAGTGTACGTATATGAAAGCTATTGTTGGTGTTTCAGCAATAGCCCTAAGTCATATTAGTGTTAGCGTTTGGGCGCTGATCTCCTTAGGCGGAAGTTTTCTGTGGTTATTAGCATGCCTAT
>JBLIIW010000226.1:0-5709 GCA_047635315.1 Halieaceae bacterium
GAGCTGGATATCGACCATGTTCTGGCAGCGTCCGACCTTCCGAGGCCGGGACCCCGAAGACCTGACCAGTCGGATCTTCGGCCTGCGCGTAGCCCGCGACCTCCCCTAGGCGCGAGGGTTGAGCGGCTTGGTCGCACTGGAGAACCCGTGGCATTCGGCGCGACAGCCATCGAAGCGGTACCAAGCCGCTCCTGAAAATGTTTCGTCAACGCTAAGTCGCACATAGGCATCGATGGGTCGCCAAGAGTCGTCGACGGTCTGGACGACGTCACGCAGCAGGCAGAAGCTGTCCATCTTTTGCCAATACTTCTGTTTCACCTGGTGAACACCTATAGAATCCAGCTGGCTATTACACACGGCTTCACACATATTGTTCCGCTATTGCGGTACACCGGACAAATAACTTTTTATTATCGAAACATTTAGGGCAATAGTTTTATGAAGCTAAGAAATACAGCATTACCTACGATTGCGCTTTCGCTGGCCATGCCTGCGTTGGCTCAGCAACCTGCGAACGCCGGGGATAACCAGATAGTTCTGGAAGAGATCATCGTAACCGCCCGAAAACGCTCCGAAACTGTAATGGAAATCCCCATGACAGTGTCCGCTTTTTCAGCCAAAGACATAGAGAATGCCGGTTTTACGAACGTCGCCGACCTGATCGAGGCCGTACCGGGTGTAACCTTCGGTGGTTACCAGGCGGAAGGCCAGGGTGACTCTCCGAGCTTTAGGGGCGTGGCCACCAACACCGGTGATCCAACGCTGCAGAACTCGTCCAAGTTTGTAGACGGTGTCTATGTATCCGGTTCCCTAGCCACGATACTATTGACAGACATAGAGCGCGTCGAAGTCATCAAGGGGCCCCAGAGCGCCCTATTTGGACGCGCGACCTTTTCCGGCGCCATCAACTACATCACCAAGAAGCCCACCGACGAGCTGAGCGGGTCTGTTAACGCGACCTTTGCGGAGTACGGCGAGCAGCGACTGAACGGCACCGTCAGTGGTCCGATCATCGCGGGCAAATTGGCAGGCCGAATCAGTGCCGGCATACAAAAGGATGGATCGCCCTACAACAACATTACCAACGGCGCCGAGATGGGCGATAACGACGTTAAGACCGGCAGCGTGTCCCTGTCATTCACGCCCACTGAAGCACTCAGCGCCAATCTGTACCTCAGCTATACGGACGCGCAGCTCGGCGAAGCGATTCGAGCGACCACCGGATTGAATGAAGGTGAGCTGGATTTTCCCGACGTATCAGTGATTGGCGGCAACGTCGATCAGCTGGACAACCCCGGCATCGACTCAGAAGCCATGCGCATCAACCTGACTGTTGATTACGATCTCAATGGCTACACTCTGACTTCAATAACCGGCCATGGCTACGAAGACACCTTGAACCAGGCGGACGGCAACTACGACCCCTCCAAGGTCTCGTTCCTTTCATTCCTGTGTAACGAAGGCCCGTTTGTAGGCCCGGATTGCTCTATCTTTCAAACAGTCACGCTGAGGGAGCTGGAAACCAATTTCCAGGAATTCCGTATCACCTCACCCGACGGAGAGCCGCTCCGCTGGCTGGCGGGCGTATCCTACTTTGATGAAGAGTTCCTGACCGACCGTCAGCGCAACTTCTCGCAGTCCCCCGTCAATAAAACCACAGATAACATTTCCATCTACGGCTCCGTGTCCTACGACTTCACGGAGATGGTCACGGTGACCGCTGACGCACGCTACCAGCAAGAAGAGGTAGAGGTAGAAACCCTCGACACCGGCGCGCTGCAGCAGGGCGACTTCAATAGTTTCCTGCCACGGGTAATCGTCGAATACTCGCCCTCCGACTCGGCGTTGGTATACGCGAGCGTGTCCAAGGGCAACAAGCCAGGGACCTTTAACGCCGTTGGACCACCGGAGTTTGCCGTGGTCGATGAGGAGCAGCTTTGGTCTTACGAGATTGGTACGAAATTCAGCACTGCCGACAACCGCTTCAGTGTTGAGGCATCGCTGTACTACATGGACTGGACAGACCAGGTGTTCCGCTTCAACGACCCCCGTCCCACGGTAGGCTCTTACTTCATCAACGCTGGTGAAACAGACATTTACGGTATCGACCTGAGCGCCGTCGCACGGCTTACGACAAACCTGCGCGCAACCTTTGCCTACTCTCACGTTGCCGCCGAGTTCAATGTGTTCGAATCAACACTCGCTGAAACTGTGACAGGTAACTCTGACGTGTCAGGCAATGCGACGCCCCGAGCGCCGGAAAACTCCCTGTTCGCGTCACTGCAGTACAACGCACCGCTGGCGCTGTGGGGTGGAGGCAATGACTGGTTCGCCCGCGCGGACGTCAGCTATCGCGACGAGCAGTATATCGATGAGATCAATCTGGAGTACCTGGCGCCGCAAACCCTTGTCAATCTGCGTACCGGTATCGATACGGGTGCGGTTCGTTTGACGCTCTTCGTCGACAACGCATTCGATAATGACGCTCAAACAACCGGATTCCGCTTCGGTGCGGTAGCGCTTGTAGGACTGCCGGTCGGCCGTCAGTTTGGCGTCACGGCGAACTACGACTTCTAGCGCAGCTACAGCTTGGATCGGGGCGCCTTTGGCGCCCTTTTTTTTTCCCCGAACGCGGGGTTTCACACCTAAAGGCAGACGCGCGCTCAGGTGCCGCGCTCAACTAAATTGATATGCACTGCGTGCCAGTGGTAGGTCGCGTTGCCACTCTCCGGTCGCCGCGTGCAGCGCGGCAACCAACGCGGGCGCGGCGGCCGGCAAGCCCACCTCGCCGACCCCGCCGGGATGCTCCCCGGAATCAATGATGACGGTTTCCATGTGTGGTGTGTCCGCCAAACCGAGGAGACGATAGTCGTGAAAATTGGATTGCGAAACGCGCCCCTGTGAAATGCCTATCTGCCCATGAATCGCGGCGGTGAGGCCAAACAGCGTCCCACCCTCCACCTGCGCACGAACGTTGTGCGGATCGACTGCGATGCCGCAATCAATGGCCGTATAGATTCGCGAAATCGAAAATACGTTGGCGCCCTTTGCCTCTATTTCTATAACCTGGGCTACGAAGGAATCGTAGGCGGTGCAGAGCGCCATGCCCGCAAAGCGGTTTGACTGCAGGCCACGCTCCTGCCAGAGAGATCGCTCCTGTACTGCACGCAGTACGCCGGCCGCTCTGGAGTCGCGCGCCAGCATAGACAGTCGATAGCCTATAGGATCGGCATTTGCGCAACTCGCGAGTTCATTCATAAACGTCTCGCCAAAAAAGACGTTCATGCTCGAGGAAACCGAACGCCAAAAACCCACGCGGAGATCCAGTGGCACTCTCACAAAGCGTTTTTCGAGCGCATCAATCTCATAGACATTCTGGACGATGTGATTGATCGCCGTGGGGTCCACGAAGCGACCCTGTGAGTGCGGCCGCCGACGCATCAATATCCCCTCGCCAGCAATTTTCGCGCTCAGCCCACGCAGTGTTGAAGACTCGCCGAGGGAAGCCTGCATACGCGCCATGTAGGCCGGGCGATAAAAATCCTGCTGCAGATCCTCGCTCCTACTCCAAGTAAGCTTCACACAGCCGCCCGTACGACGCGCGATTTTCGCGGCCTGAACAACGAAGTCAGATTCAGATTTACGGCCGAAAGATCCCCCCATAAAGACCTGCTGCAGAATCACGTTTTCGGGCCTTAGACCGAGAGCTTCCTCAACGGCTCTCGCTGCCCGCTGCGGTGCCTGTACCGGTGCCCAGAGATGCATCTTTCCGGCGCTCCATTCCGCCACACAGCACGGCGTCTCCAGCGATGCGTGGGCGAGGACAGGAACACTGTACTGTCGTGTGACGATGTGATGCTGATCATTGCTTATCGGTGGCAAAGGCTGCCCACCAGGCGCCAACTCCCCCGGCTCATCCAGAGCGTCGGCAAGCTGTTTGCGCAAGCTTTCGTCAGAGCTCCCGGAAAATTCGGATTCCGACAGCTCCCAGGAGCACCGATCCAGCGTGTGCTGCGCCAACCACGTGGTTTCCGCCAGAGCGACTAGCGCGCTGTCGTCGAGAACGTAAACATCCTCGACACCGTCGAGATCCCCGGGCGGGGCGAAGCTCAAGACTTTCTGGTCCATCACTGGCGTCTGTCGAATCGCCGCGAAGCGCATTCCGGGTCGGACGACGTCGATGCCGAACACCTGCTTCCCCATAACTTTGTCTTCGACATCTTTGCGCAGTGTCTGTTTGCCAATGAGCCTGAATTGCTCTCTCGCTTTCAGCAGTGGATGAGTGGGGGGCGTCAGCTTCAATGCGTCAGCGCCGAGCTCGCCATAGGACAGCGATCTACCGGAGCCTTTGTGCAGCACGCGGCCAAGGGATGTAGAACACTCGGATTCGGCCACGCCCCACTGCTGTGCAGCAGCCTGAAGCAGCACCACGCGCGTCGCCGCCCCCAGCGTGCGCAGAGGCAAAAAGTATCCCCGGATGGACCGGCTACTCGCGGCGTATTGCTCGCTGCGGGCGGGGTTGGCGTACTCGCCGCCAGTGGATGCGAGCACGACTGGGGTCGAATTCCAATCGAGATCCAACTCCTCGGCCAGCAGCATGGGCAGGCTTGAAAAAACCCCCTGACCCATGTCGGCCAAGGGGGCATAGAGTGTCACAGCACCATCAATTTCAATGCAAACATAAGCGTTCATTACGATAGATGATGATTCAGCGCGTACCGGGGGTAACTGAACACCAAGAATCAAACCTGAGGCGGCAACTCCAGTGATTTTCAAGAAATCCCGGCGATCAATCGACCTAATCATGCAGTGGACCTTATGTTAGTTTTCGAGCACCCTCAATCGCCAGCCCCATGATTTCAGAGATAGCAGAAGCGGGCGATTTGATTAGCTACTCAAGCGAGTAAAGAGCACACTAAATATATCAGATTCCGGGAAACACACATGCAAAAGACGATCTACGAAATTTCCGTAAATGGTGAAACCCACACTGTAACGGTACACGAGCAAACTCCCCTGCTGTGGGTAATACGCGACCTGCTGCATCTAACAGGCACCAAGTACGGCTGCGGTGCTGGCCAGTGCGGTGCGTGTACGGTACACGTTGACGGGACTGCATTACGCTCCTGTCTTCTGCCTGTCTCTGCGCTCAAGGACCGCTCTGTAACCACCATCGAAGGCCTGGCTAAAGAAGAATCCATGGACCCCGTGCAGCAAGCTTGGATCCATGAACAGGTTCCACAATGTGGCTATTGCCAGCCCGGCTTCATAATGGCTGCCAGCGCGGCAATTGCCGCCAATTCGTCTATTACCGAACAGGAACTCAGAGACGAGCTTTCCAATCTGTGTCGCTGTGGCACATATCCACAGATCGGCAAAGCGATTAAGCTCCTCACAACTGCCTAAGCTCCAGCATCGCCAGGAACGCTTTCGTTTGCTGCCCTATTAATCATTAGGGTCAAGCCAGGAGCGTTGCTCCCGCCAGAACAGCGAAATACTCGCCACTAAAAAGACCCCCGCGATCGCCGAAAGCAGGAAGCTGGTGGATGGAGAAGTCTCCTTCGCAATCCAGCCCCACACAGGACTTAGCAACGCCATACCCCCTACGGCAGCAACGTAGAGCATCGACAAGCCACGGCCGCGTTCCGAGTCTTTCAGACTAAGGGCGGCTGCAATCTGGCATGCATTGAGGACCATGATCCAGGCGGC
>JBLIIW010000227.1:0-5633 GCA_047635315.1 Halieaceae bacterium
CCCTGCTCATAGGCTCGCCAGAGCGACCCCGTCAGGTAGCGACGGGCAATAGCCTCGACCATCAATGGCCGCGCCCGGCGCACAATCCAAAGCAGCGGATGGGGCATCTCGAGTAAATGATGAGGCCCGAGTCCAGCGTGCTCAAAAGCGCCAAACCAGTGCGCCGCAATTGCATTCAGTGCGGCGCCCTTGCCCGGCACTCCGGGCAGCTTTTCAGCCCGCCAGAGGCAGTCGTAAGCTGACAGGCGGTCGGAGATCACCATTATCGCCAGTTCGCTGTCCGCGGGCACCGGGTAACCGCGGCTCTCGATCAGCCGCTGTGAATCTTCTGCAGTCAACCAGTAAACCGAGCGCACCTTACCGCTGTGCACTGGCTGATCCGTGCGCACGGGAAGATTATCGCTGTTGATCAGGACCGAATGGCCGAGAGAGCCGGACATGTTTTAAAACTCGCGACCATGCGCAAAGCGGGCGCGCATCATAGCAAAAGCAGAACGTTCAGCCACGCTCTTCCCGCACGCGCCCTAGGCAGCCAGCAGCAGGAAGAAGCTGGCGATCGCAGCGCTCAACAGGTTAGCCATGAAGGCGGCCGCCACCGCGCGCAGGCCCAGAGAAGCAATCACCGGGCGCTGGACCGGCGCGAGGGTTCCCAGACCACCGAGAAGAATAGCGATGGATGAGAAGTTCGCAAAGCCACAAAGGGCAAAGGACACCACGGCCTGGCTGTGGGCTCCGAGCACTGAACGGTCTTCGTAGAATCCCGCAAAGGCCACGAACTCGTTCAGCACCAGCTTCTGCCCAATCAGGTTGCCCGCAACTGCCGCCTCATTCCAGGGGACCCCCAACAGGTAAGCCAAAGGACGAAAAAGCGTACCGAGAATGCCTTGCAGTGACAGTGTGTCAAAGCCCGCGAAGCCGCCCAACCAGCCCAGTAGACCGTTCAGCAGGGCGATCAGCGCGACGAAGGCCAACAGCATGGCGGCAATATTGACCGCAAGGTTGAGACCATTGGTGGCGCCACTGGCAGCCGCGTCAAAAATATTCACGTGCTCTTCCCGGGACAGGTGAAATTCCTCCCCGACCTCATCGGGACGGCCTGTTTCCGGAACCATCAGCTTGGCCATCAGCAGGCCACCCGGCGCGGCCATGAAACTGGCGGCCAACAGGTAGCGCATCTCCACGCCGAGAGCGACGTAACCTGCCAGCACTGAGCCAGCTACCGTGGCCATGCCTCCCACCATGACCGCAAAGAGCTCCGAGCGAGTCATCGTGGCGATATAGGGTTTGATGACCAGCGGTGCCTCGGTCTGGCTGACGAAAACATTCGCCGTCGCCGACATGGATTCCGCGCGACTGGTACCCAAAAGCGCCCGCAACGCGCCGCCGACCATCCGGATAACCCAACCCATCACTCCAATGTGATAAAGCACCGCAACCAGCGAAGAGAAAAAGATGATCACCGGAAGCACGTGAAATGCGAACACAAATCCCACCTCGTACCTGCCGATATCCCCGAACACAAACTCGATGCCAACCTGTGCATAGGCGAGGATGCTGGAAACCGTTACCGAAAGACGCTCCAGGGCGGCGCGACCCGCGGGCACGTAGAGTGCCAGCGCACCGATCCCCAGTTGCAGGGCAAACGCACCGCCCACCGTGCGCAGAGAAACCGCGCTCCGATCTGTGGACAGCGCGTAGGCCACCGCAAGAAGCAGCAGCATGGCCAGCAGCGGCAGCATCAGCATCGCCGTCAACTCCGCGAGTCGCGCAGCATGCCCAGCACCATATCGCGAACGATATCCAGCGCTACGCGATTGCGCCCCCCGCCGGTGATAACCATATCGGCGTGGGCGGCACTCGGCTGGATAAACTCGTGATACATGGGGCGCACACTCTCATGGTACTGGGCGGACACGGAGTCCACGCTTCGCCCACGCTCGCGCACATCGCGCTCTATGCGCCGCAGTAGACAAATGTCCAGGGGCGTATCCATGTAGAACTTTATATCGAAGCGCTTGCGCAGCGCGGCATTGCACAGGAGCAGGATCCCCTCAACGATAATCACCGGGGCGGATTCCAGCTCCAGGGTTTCCGCGCGGCGGGTGTGCACCGTGTAATCGTAGAGCGGTGAATCAACATGCTGGCCGGCGCGCAGTTTCCCCAGGTGCTCCTCCAGCAGTTCCTGCTCGATGGCTGCGGGATGATCGTAATTGACCCGCTCGCGTTCAGCGAGCGGCAAGTGCCGCTGATCCCGGTAATAGGCATCCTCGTTGATCAGCACCAGACCGATGTCCGGCTCCGCGCGCTGAACCTCTTCACAGAGGGTCTGCGCGAACAGGGTTTTTCCGGAGCCTGAGGGTCCGGCGATTGCAATAATGCAGGGTGGCACTGCCATCCCTCCGCGAAGCTTCCGGGGTGGACCAGTCTAGTACCTGAGCAGCGCGATCCCAAGCACCGTGTGACATTCGAAGCAATGTTCGGCTTGGGCGCTTGCGACAGCTCCGCTACACTCCTCGCCAATCACCCAGAGGAAGCACCTTGAGCGCATTGCATTTGCCTGGATCGAGAGTCCTGCACGGCTTGTCTGCCCTGCTGATTTCCAGCCTTGGAATCAGTCCCGCGCAGGCCGCAGAAAGCACCACAGACCCGGCTGTGATCGAACAGGTGATTGTGAGCGCCAGCCGCACAAGCGAGTCGGGGCTCGGCCTCGCCCTGCCCTGGTCGCGGATCGATCGGGACGCTCTAGCGCTCACCGGCGCGGTGCACATCAACCAGCTCATACAGCGGGCCCCGGGCGCATGGATTTCCCGCGGCAACGGGCAGGAAAGTCTCATCGCCCTGCGTTCGCCCGTGCTCACCGGTGGGGGCGGATGCGGCGCGTTCTTTATGGCCTGGGACGGAATCAGCTTGCGCGCCCCCGGTTTCTGCAACCTCAACCAGCTCTTTGACGTGAACAGCGAACAGGCGGGGGCCGTAGAAGTCATTCGCGGCCCCGGTACCGCGGTCTACGGAGCCAACGCGGTACACGGTGTGATCAACACGATCACAGCAGATCCGCGCAATGGCCCGTCCCAGCGCTACGCCCTGGAAGCGGGCCCGGATGACTACTACCGCCTGCGCGCGGAAGTGCGCGCCAATTCTGGCCGTCACGCCATTGGGGTCTATGGCAATCTGGCCAGCGATGGTGGCTACAAGGACGATGCCGGATTTGACCAGCAGAAGCTCACCCTTCGACACGACTACGCGGGCGAACAGTGGCAGGTACGCAGCGCCCTGGAAGGGACTAAGCTCAATCAGGAAACCGCCGGTTTTATCCAGGGTTTCGAAGCGTATGGAGATCCTGCGCTGAAAAGGACCAACCCCAACCCCGAAGCGTACCGCGACAGCTACGCGCTGCGTGGCTATACACGCTGGGAACGCCAGCTCGGCGCACGCACTATTAGCATCACCCCGTATTTTCGCCGCGCGGAAATGGAATTCCTGCAGCACTTCCTGCCCTGGCAGCCGGTGGAAAAGAATGGACAGGAGAGCATCGGGCTACAGTTGGCCGTCAGGGAAACCAGGGAAGACCTCAGCTGGAGCGCTGGCATTGATATCGACAGCACGCGTGGTTGGCTCAGCGAAGTGCAGGCGGATGATTTCAGCCCCAACCAGCCGGCCGGCGTCCACTACGATTACGAGGTAGATGCCGTATCCCTCGCCGCATTTGCGCAGGCGAACTGGGCGGTCGCAGATCGCTGGAACCTCGCGGCCGGGCTGCGTCTGGAACACAACGGCTATGATTATAATAACCGGGTAGCCGACGGCTCCGCCTGCGCGCCACAGGCCAGCAACTGCCGCTTCTACCGCCCTGCCGACCGCAGCGATGATTTCAGCAACGGCAGCCTGAACCTGGGTGTTACCTACGCGCTGGGCGAAGCGCAGCGGCTTTATTTGCGCGGCGCCCGCGGTTTCCGGCCGCCACAGGCCACGGAGCTCTATCGACTTCAGTCCGGCCAGGAAAATGCAGACCTCCACAGCGAAGCGATTAACAGCCTGGATATGGGGCTGCGCGGCAGCCGCGGTTCCCTGTCCTACGACCTGTCCCTCTACGCCATGCGCAAGACGGATGTAATCTTTCAGGATGCGGACCGACAGAACGTGAGTGGAGCCAAAACCCGCCATGACGGTTTCGAGTTTAGTCTCCTCTGGGCGGGTTCTGAGGGCTGGTACGCAGGCCTTGCCGGCAACCTCGCGCGTCACCGCTATGGCAGCAGCGCCGATCTTTTGGGCAGCCGCCTGAACATCAAGGGCAATGACATCGATACCGCGCCGCGACATTTTGGCAGCGCGCGAGTCGGCCGGGACCAGCCTCTCAACGGCGGTCATTCCCTGCGCTCAGAGCTCGAATGGGTGCATCTGAGCCGTTACTACCTCGAACCGGACAATCAGCACGAGTATGCCGGGCACGACCTCCTGAACCTGCGGGTGGTGTGGTCGCATGCCAGCGGTCTCGGCGCGAGCCTGCGTGTGACTAACCTGCTGGATGAGGACTACGCGGAGCGAGCTGACTTCGGTTTCGGTTCCTATCGCTACTTCGTCGGGGAACCCCGCGGCGCCTACCTGGAATTCTCCTACGCCCTGCCGTGAGAAGAGGGGCAAAACCCCGCCCCTCCCGCCTGCAGCATCACTGCATGCTGCGAATGCCCACGGCGGCGCGCACCCGCTGCATCAGGGGAACGCTCTGTTCCCTGGCACGCTCGGCGCCGCGTCGCAGGGTGCTTTCGATAAAGCCCGGGTCGTCCATCAGGCGCTCATACTCGACACGAGGCCCCGCAAGCTCGTCATTAATGCGTTCAAAGAGCCTTTTCTTGGCCTCACCCCAGGCAATGCCGTCAGCAAAAGCGCTGCGCATTTCTGTGACTTCCTGTTCGCTGGAAAAGGCGGTCCAGAGCTGAAAAACCGCTGAGTCATCCGGGTCTTTGGGGTCGCCGGGCTCGAGCAGATTGGTCTTGATCTTGTTGATAGACTTTTTCAGACGCTTCTCCGTATCGAAGAGCGCAATGGTGTTGTTATAGCTCTTGCTCATCTTGCGTCCGTCCAGACCCTGCAGGATCGCGACGTTGTCGTCCACGCGCGCCTCTGGCAATACAAACAGCTCCTCGAAGTTATGGTTGAAGCGCTGGGCGATATCTCTGGCCATCTCCACGTGCTGTATCTGGTCACGCCCCACGGGTATCTCGTGCGCACGAAACATGAGAATGTCCGCGGCCATCAACACCGGGTAGCTGAACAGGCCCATATTGATGCCAAAATCCGAGTCTTCGCCCAGTTCCTCATTGCCCTGCACCGCCGCTTTGTAGGCGTGCGCGCGATTCATCAGTCCCTTGGCGGCGCTGCAATTGAGCACCCAGGTCAGCTCTGGAATCTCCGGAATATCGGACTGCCGGTAAAACACGGCGCGCTCCGTATCCAGCCCAAGTGCCAGCCAGGTAGCCGCTATCTGGCGACTCGACTGGTGAACCTGCTGCGGATCCTTGCACTTGATGAGCGCATGGTAGTCCGCAAGAAAAAAATACGCCTCCCCATCATCCCTGGCAGAGGCCACGATAGCCGGTCGGATCGCCCCCACGTAATTGCCTAGATGCGGCGCT
>JBLIIW010000228.1:0-5533 GCA_047635315.1 Halieaceae bacterium
GCCCTGGCGCCACCCCCAGAAGCCATCGCCAGCACCCGAGGGTCCGATTTCCGGTCCGGCGATGACTCTGTTCACACAGGTCAACAACACCCTTTAGTCGCTGGCAAGCACCCGCAATGCGTGATAGCGTCTAACTGATCCGTATTATCCGAGTGCGCAGGGACCGCTGAGTGATACTGATCGCTTTTGACAGGTGGCCCGAGGCGCGCGGCGTGCTGCCCCTGTCACTGGGCAAGGAACACGCGACACGATTGAAACCTTGAGGACCCTGAATACTGTCCCGGAAATTAGGGTAAAGCTTATGCAAAGCAGTCTGACCACCGCGCTGGAGTATCGTTTGTGACGATCGCCGGCAAAATCAATCTGCTCATTACCGCGATTGCCATTCTGTCGGCGGTGCTGTTGACGCTTTTCGTAGGCCAGCGTGATTTCGCCTACCAGCGCGATGCCCTGGTGCTTGAGGCATCCAGCCTGATCGGCAGTCAGCCGCATCTGCAACTCATCGTCTACTATCGCGATCCGGCAGAGGTTGCGCAAACACTGGATGAGCTGCGGGCACTATCTTCCGCGATCAAATCTGCAGTGCTCTACGACAGCCAGGGCCAGGTGATCGGAAAGAGCACACAACGCTGGGCACAGAACGATCCCGTACCGACCCTGAGCCGCCTCCGCGAGGGGCTCTCCCCGGTGGACCAGGGCTTCCTCAGCGAAAAAGGGGGCAGCGTACCGAAGCAGCTTAAGTCGCTGCGCACGCTGAGCTTTGGCGAACGAACCCGCTCACTGACGCTGCCGGTAATGTCAGTGGTCAACCCCTCGGAACCCGGACTCGATCGAGGAGATTTTGCCGCAGCGATGGCCAACCCCCGATCGGTGCGGAGTCTGCACGTCATTGGCTATATGGGCGTTAGCATTAGTAGCACGGTGCTCTGGAGCCTGACCCTGCCCACTGTCACCGTTTCCGCCGGCATCGCCCTTCTGGTGGTCTTTCTGTTTGCACTGCTGGCGCGCGTGACGACGCGGCGTATAACCGCCCCGCTCCGAAAACTTTCACAGGTTGCCGATGACATCGCCGCCGGCAAGCAAACAGAAATGGTGCGTATACATGGCAGTGGAGAAATCCGTGACATCGCTGAGGTGTTTAACGGGATTATTAGCGGGCTGCACCAGCATACCCGGCAGATGGATACGGACCGAAAAATCCTCAACCTAAAAGTTGACGAACGCACGGAACAGCTTTCACAACGCGATCAGGAACTTGACCGAGCAGAGACCCAGGTTAGCGAAACGCGCAGCAAGCTGCGTCATATGTCCTACTTCGACTCACTCACATCGCTACCGAATCGCCGCCTGTTCACGGAACAGCTCACGCTCCTGTTGCGACTGGCACAACGTAGTAAACAGAATGTCGGACTGGCACTGATCGATATCGATAATTTCAAACGCATCAACGACTCCCTGGGCGCCGGTTCCGGAGACAAGCTGCTGCGGGAAATAGGGGATCGTCTGGCCGCCAGCGTTCGTGACAGCGATGTTCTGCACCGACGTACGGATAACCACGGTTCCGTCATGGATCTTTCGCGCATGGGTGGCGATGAGTTTACCGTCGTGCTGAACCAGATAGACAACGAGGACGCGGCCATGGTCGTTGCGCGCCGCTTGGCCGAGAATATCGGCAAGCCCTACATCATCAATCGTCAGGAAATTAATCTCACTGCCAGTATCGGCGTCGCCATAGCGCCGCTGCATGCCAGCGACGTCGAAGGGCTTTTGCGCGCCTCAGATACCGCCATGATCACCGCCAAGAAGCGCGGTCGCAATCGCACCGTGCTTTACGATGACTCGATGATTGAGGCCAGTCGCGATCGCCTGCAACTGGAAAACGACCTGCACAAGGCGCTTAAGGACAATCAGTTACTGCTGCATTTTCAGCCCCAGGTAAACGCCAACACCGGCGCGGTTACCGGGGTCGAATCGCTGGTGCGCTGGAATCATCCGGAGCGCGGCCTGATCTCGCCGGGCCTGTGGGTGCCACTGGCAGAGGAGCTGGGCCTGATTGAGGACGTGGGAACCTGGGTCCTCCGGGAGGCCTGCGGAGAAATGGTGAAGCTGCGCCGCGACGGCCTGCATCTGCCCAAGATCGCTGTAAACGTCTCGGCGCTGCAACTCAACCCGGAATTCGTCCACACTGTGGCCAGCGCCCTTAAAGAGAGCGGCTTGGCGGCGGGCTCTCTGGAGCTCGAACTCACCGAAGGCATTATGATCAACGACGAGGACGCAACGGTCGAGTTGGTCAGCAAGCTGAAGGGCCTGGGTGTCCGACTCTCGATCGATGATTTCGGTACCGGCTATTCTTCCTTAAGCTACCTGTCGCGTTTCCCCCTCAACGAACTCAAGATCGACCGCAGTTTCGTGCTCGGCCTGAGTAAAAGTGAGCGGAATGTCGAGCTGGTGAAAGCCATTATCGCGATGGCCAAAAGCCTGGGCCTGGAAATCGTCGTGGAAGGGGTCGAACAACTTAAGGAACTGCAGTTTTTTCGCGATCAGAATGTTGAGATCATTCAGGGCTACCTGTTCAGCCCTCCGATCCCCATTGAACGCCTGCGAGAGGTTCTGGCCCCAGGATATTTCGAACGCCAGCTAGAGATCCTGGAACGCCGAATTGCCGGTGATCTGGTGGAACTCGAGCAGGCATAGGCTGAAGCACTGGCCCCCTCAGCTCACTCCGGATTCACCGGCTTCGGCACCCGCGGGCGCTGGCTCGATCTGCGATTTTTTCAGTTCCTGGATGTTCGTAAGATTCTGTCGGTAGGCGTCCGTAATCTTATCGATACCGGAGGGATTGAGCCCTCCCGCATTGCCTGCCACCGAGTAGGTCGCGTAAATCCCCGAAGCCGTCATCAATGCCCAGGACACCACGCTGACAGGCAGCCCCTCGTCCTTCATCTGGTTGGCCAGCTCGATCAACCTCTGATTACACTCATCGTGTTGTTGCGCCTGTGACTCACTCACCGTACTTGCCCCCTGTTTATATTGAAATCACGATAAATGAGTGTAGCACCCGCGGAACGTCCGGGTCAGTCCTCTCGCGTGGAGCCCTTGAGTTGATGTGGACACTTGTTTAGTCTGCGCTGCCCAAGCATCTCGCGAGCCCGAGCGTGCGACTAGTGCCACCCCATTTCCGATCTCTGCTGCCAAGCGCACTGTGCTGCCTGTTGGCGGCTCCACTGCATGCAGAGGAAGGCGGTGGGGCCGCACCTGCAATGCAGTGGCGAGGCGAGTTGGGGGTCGGCTACCAGTACGACACCAACGTGTCTGTGGACGAGGTCGACATCTCCAGCGGGGAAAGCGACTACGCGTGGATTACTGACTTCGAGTTGGGCTTCAAGCGGGCGCTGTCGGAAAAGACCGAGCTGTCGCTGAACTATGACATCAGCCAGAGTAGCTATGAGCAGTTCTCGCGCGTAGATCGGCAGACGCAGATCATCGGCGCCGATATCAACAGGGATATCAATAGCAGCAATGTGGGTGTCTCAACCTATTACATTGACTCAAAACTCGACGGTGAAGGCTTCCTCGAATACCTGCGCGTATCGCCCTACGTATCCGGATTCCTCGCCAAAAAATGGTTTGCGCGCGGTGCCTATGTCTATTCAGAGCGCAGCATTGATGAGCGGCCCCAGCGCGATGCGCAGACCCACACGGGGGAGGCCGACCTATACTTCTTCCACCGCGGACTGCGCAGCTACGTCAATCTGGGTTACCGCTACCGGGGCGAGGATGCAGCTGCTGCGGAACTGGACTTCAGCGCGCACTCGCTGAAATTGCGCTACATCCGTCGTGTCGAGCTGTGGGGAAAGCGAGCCAAGACAGAATTGTCGCTACGCTACGAGATCCGAGACTACCGCAATACTGAACCCACCATCGGCGAGCCAAGGGAGGACGATCGCCTGCGCTGGAAACTGGATTTTGAGCTGCCGCTCAGCAAGCGACTGACCTGGCAGTGCTACTACAGTTCCGGCGACTACGTTTCCAATCTTCCCCGCGCAGACTTCACGCAGACCATTGTCGGAACCCGCCTGCAGTTTGCCTGGTGAGCCTTGGCTCACGCTAACAAAACTGCAAGCGCAGGGCTCCCGCGCTTTAGATACTGCCCAGCGTTAATAGACCATAGCCATAAATCTGGTCTCTGCCCGGGGGCCCAAGGTCCATTGCGCTATTCAACAGCATGGAAATAATATCAGCCCCGGGGGACAGCCGGCTGAGCCGCGCCGCCGCGGTCACCGCAAACGGCACCGCAAAAGACGTTCCCGATGATGCGGCGTAACCGCCTCCAGGCTGCGCGTGGCGGAGATCCACGCCCGGCGCCGCCAGGGCAAGGTAATCGCCGCGATTAGCCAGACGAAAGACCTGCTGGGACGCATCCACGGCGGTAACCGCAACGACCGATGTGTATGCAGCGGGGTACATGGGTCGCGCTACAGGACCACCATTGCCCGCCGCGGCCATGACCACAACATCCCTGGCAGCCGCCCTTTCCAGTGCTTTTTCGAGCAGCCGGTTCGGCGGCCCCGCCAAGCTTATATTGACTACATCGACATTCGAGGACATCAACCAGTCCAGCGCCCGGATCAGACTAACAGTACTGGCGATTTCACCGCGTTTACTGTCCAGTTCGAACACTGACGCCGCATATAAATGTGCGTTGGGAGCCAGGCCTCGGTATTCCGGAGAATTTCCGGCGATGATCGAAGCGATCGCCGTGCCGTGAAAATCCGGAGCCTCTGCACCGGCGCGCGCGAAAGAACGGCTTTCGATATTTGAGGCCGCCAGCGCCGGATGTGCCGTATCCACGCTGCTGTCAATCATGCCAACGCGCACATCGAGCTCGTCGAGGTCCGCGGGGAAATGCATGGCGGATCTGGGCAATACACCACTACCGACAGTGGCTTCGGGAACACCCGCCGTGTAGAAGTGATTAAGATCCACCTCAGCACGGTCCTTGCCCACGACATCCAGGACGCCATTGCGGACCTGGGTGATGTCAAAGGTTGATGGTGCGGCTACTTCCGCCAGGCGCAGGCCAAGCCCGGGAAGGTCCGTCACCATGTCAAAGAGATAGCCCTGGCTCGATAGCTCGTCGAACACGGCGGGCTCCGCCATGACCAGCCACTGCTCCTTGAGAATTCGCCGCTCATCGACCTCGAGATCGCTCTCAAGATCGTCCAGGATTTCGTCAATCTCGTTCTCAAGGCGCTCCTCGATAGAGGCGACAGTTCGCTGCTCTACATCCTCTTCCACCGAGGACTCCACGGCGCCCTCAACGGAACTCTCCACCTCATCCTCCAGGCTTTGCGCGAGTGCATCCTCGACGCCCTCTTCGATGCCCGTTTCTACTGCCGCTTCAACGCTTGCCTCGATGCTATCGTTGAGATCATCTTCCACAGACGCTTCCAGCGTATCCTCAACGGCCACCTCGATACTGTCCTCCACAGACGCCTCGACGTCGCTCTGCAGTTGCTCTTCAACAATGGAT
>JBLIIW010000229.1:0-5530 GCA_047635315.1 Halieaceae bacterium
TCGGTCCCTCTCTGGCCGGGGTCTTTGGGCGCGAGGCCGGCTCCGCCGACTACTTCGACGGCTACTCAGCTGCGCTGGGCGAAGCCGGACACGTCTGGGACAGCGACACCCTGAATCTTTGGCTCAGTAGTCCGGCCGCCATGATCCCGGGCACCTCCATGGTCTTTGCCGGTATCAGCGACGAGGCGCAGCGCGAGTTGCTGGTGCGCTACCTGAAAGTAGTTACAGAGCCTGAAACTGACTGATTGGCTACGTGACGCGGGCAGCTCAGAGGGTTCGCCAGCATTCTAGGGCGCTGGTCCCGCGCCTCGCTACGATATTCGCCGGGAGGATATATAGCTCCGCGGGTTGGATTTCGCCCGTCGACCGGCGTATCCCTTGCCGGTTGCTGGCGAAGTAGAGAGGCAAGACTATGAAACGTAGGGACATGCTCAAAGGACTGACGGCTCTCGGCGCCGCCGGTGCGTCTGGCACCACGCTGGGAGCGGGTGACGCCCGTGCTGGTACGCCGATCCAGGGATCCTTTGCGCCGGATGCCGCGACGCTCCGCTCCCTGCGCGAAGCGCCCCTCATCAATCAGGCGCAGGCCGCAAGAGTCATGGAGCAGTACGATCTTGCCGGCATGCTCGCCATGAACCCCATCAATATCTACTACCTGAGCAACACGCTGCCGATCGGCGTTCGCATGCGTAAGGAATACCCCGCCTTTGCGACACTACCGCGCAAGCGGGATGAGCCAACCTTCCTGGTCACCACTACTACGCAGAGCTGGGACATGGCTAATGGTGACCGTTGGGTGCCGGAGGTCATCCGCTACACCGGGCCGAAGAACTGGCAAGACTACACCGGTGACAATGCCCTGCCGCTGTCGGAGGAACCCCTCGTCGGGACACGAAGCCCGAACATCAGTGACGAGAGCAAGCTCACGGCCCGCGAACGCGGCTGGAGGGACAGCGGTCAGCGTAATACGCCGTCTCCCACACCGGAATGGGCGCTGGCGCGGGCTATGCGCGAATCGGGCATCACACGCGGCCGGGTCGCGGTGGATGACATGCGAATTGCCCGTCTGCTGCAGCGCATCGGTATGGCGGACAATATCGAATTCGTCGACGGCGACAACCTGTTCCGGCGCATCCGCTATATCAAATCTGACGCAGAAATCGCGTATATGCGCATCGCCGGGCGCAATAACTGCGCCGCCGCCATGGCGGCCATCGCCGACCTCAAGGTAGGCATGACGCTTCCTGAGATCGAACAGCGCTTCCTGGCGGAGGCCGCGGCGCGCGGTAACGAGCTGGCCTTTTTCCTCGCCGGCACCAGCGTCGGCAGCTTCAGGAACGGCAGTATCGTCGAGGGCGAGCCTTTCCTTGTCGATGCCGTATCCCATTTCCAGCAGTACCACGGCGACTTCGGGCGCACGGTGGTGGTGGGCGAGCCCGGTCCCGAGGTACACAAACGCGCCATGGCGCAGTCCGCCGCTCGCGATGCCACCGCCGCCATCATACGCCCGGGCGTCAAGTACTCGGAGATCGTACGCATCGGGCGCGAGGCGTTTCGCAAGGTCGGTGGCCCGGTGGAAACCTTCTTCGTCAGTCCGCATTCCGTGGGCCTGCAGCACACGGATCAGCCCTACCGCGATGACTCACCCTTTGGAACACCTGAGGACCTGACCCTCGAGGTCGGCATGGTGATCACTGTAGACCTGCCCTACCTCGACATGGGCTTTGGTGCCGGCCACCACGAAGACCTGCTTCTGATTACCGCGGACGGGTTTGAAGTTCTTCACGAATCGCCGGGGAACCTGCTTATCGTCTGACCGTGGCCGCTGCGCAGTACACGCGGGCCCGCGCAAGGGCACAAGGTTATAGTGACCCGCCAAGCCGCTCAGGACAGTTGCGCTGCGGCGAAATGACGGCGGGCGATTTCCCGAAAGTGACTGAGCCCCGCCGCCTTTGTCCCGCGCCGCCGGGTGATCATCTCTACCTGGTAACGCAGTTCCAGCGGCGGGCAGTGCAGTGGCAGCAACTTCCCGCCGCGCACTTCCTCGGTGACAAGGTGCCGGGGGATGATCAGCAGTAGATTCAGGCGCTGCGCGAGTTCCAGCATATGGGCCACGTTACTCGAATTGATGATCTCCTGCGGCACCGGAAGGTCGCGGGATGCGAACACGTGCTGAAATAGATAACTGAGTGACATGCCATGCGGTACAGCCCAGCGCTGCAGTGCAAGTTCCTCGATGGAAACCTCCGTGCGTGTATCTAATTCGTGCCCAGCCGGGGCGAATACACTCACAATCGCTTCGGTCAGCGGTTCGTGGGCCAGCTCGAAATCTTTTGCCAGCGCCATCTGCACGGTGGTGCCCCAGCTTAAGATGATGGCAAGGTCTAGCTCCGAGGCAGCGAGCATCGCAATCATCTGTTCAGCGGTTGCGCTCCTGGTGAGTATGTTGGCGTTGGGATAGGCGCCTAAAAACTCGGCGATGATGTCCGGACAGATATCCTGTGTGAAGTTCGGAGACGTGCCGAGCCTGATCCTAGTGCGGCGCTGGCCGGTGATGTTGCGGAGCTGTTCCGTGGCCCGATCGGCCTCCGTCAACATGGCTTTGACGTAGGGCAGTAGCGTCTTCCCCCGCGGAGTCAGCTCCACACCGCGCGAGCCACGCTCGAAGAGCACACCCTCCGCTTCCGCCTCCAGGCGCTGGATACTGCGCGTAAGCGCGGGCTGGCTGATATGTAACACCCGTGACGCGAGGCCGATACTTTTGAGCTTGGCGACAGCGCTGAAGTGTCTTAACTGCGTCAGTTTGAAAGCCGGCACTGCTGTGTTCCCTGTGAAGCACCGCCAGCATTCTGCCCCAGGCTATGCCGAAATGGTATGTGTTTGTCTCTCTTTTGCATTTGTGTAATGAGTTCCATTCTCACAACCTTTGCTGCAATTCGGGGAAACCGAAAATAAGCATCCACGAAAGTTCGTCTCTGTGGTTTATTTGCCGCGTGGTTACGAATAGACGGATGCTCCGGTAAAAGCAGATCAGAAAGTATTTCATTCGCGATGACGCTGGTAACCAGCCGCAGCCCCGAGTCAACCAAGGGTAAACAACCAATGAACTATCACAGCAAAATTCCGACACTCCGTCAGTGTCAGCAGAGGGCTGGTCAGCGCTATGGCGCTGGCCCTGCTATCCAGTATGCCCTCAGCCGCGCAGGACTCATCCGGCGCGCGCTCTTTGCGGGAGGAGGTGCTTGTCGCTGCACGGAAGGTCGAGGAGCGCGTGAGGCCTACGAGGTCTTGAACCTGCGCGCCACGATAAGTGGCGAAAAATGGCGCCTGACGACCTTTGCCAACAATGCGCTGGATGAGGGATTCCTCGCTGAGGTAATCCCGGCTCCGGAGTTCGGTGGCTCATTTTTCTCCCCGGGTGCGCGGGCACGTTAGGGTCTGGAGATCGACTTCAACTTCTAGATTAAAGAAAGCGCCCCTGGCGCAGTTAGCAAAAGACCGCAGCTTAATTCTGCGGCCTTTTTTTTCGTCTTTGCGAGCGCATGAGATCGGCCACCCCCGTCCAAAACGATAGGCATCCTGCTTGCTATACGTATATCGCATACACATATTACAAGTATCGGTATTGCAATTCCCTCATCAGACTCCTATAAGTTAGCGTTCGTTTCAAAGAGGTAAAAAGATGATCACAGCGGTAGACAACGAATTCAGCAGTACGGGCGGCAAGCGTCGCGCGATTCCCGGAGTCAGTGCAGCCGAGGAACGGCTGCTGGCGATGGTCACAGCGCTGACCGGCGAGCTGGCGATTACCCGCGAACGCCTCGATACGCTCGAGCGAGTGCTGGAAAGCAACGGCGGCATTGCGCAGGCCGGCGTGGAAACCTTTATCGCCAATGAGGCGCAGGTCGCTGAGCGTACCAGGCTGCGTCGGCGCATCATCGCCAAGGTCTTTCGACCGCTTCGCGAGTCCGCGGAGCGCGATGTGATCAAGGCCCAAAAAGCCATGGCAGACGCAACATCCCGGGAATTGAAGGAGCAAGTGAACTCATGACTGACACACTGCGCGATGCGCATCCGATGATGCCGGCAGCTAACCACGACGAACTCGCGGAGCAGATGTTCATTCTCGGGCTCAAGGGCTATATCGCCCAAGAGATAAACCCCAGGGAAAAGGCGCTGGCCGAAGCTCTGGACAGCGATACTGAGCAGACGATCGAAGATCGTTCCAGGCAGGTGCGCAACAAGATGCTCGACTACGACAGCTACCGCGCCTGGCTGGGTCTGAACCGCACAGCCCAGGAAGAGATGTGGGAGGCGATCAAAAGCAGTATCTCGCGCCAGGCCGACGACCTGAACACGCGCGGGAAGATCGAGAGCCCCGAGGGCTCCTTGCGCCTGGATCCGGACTTTCTGGCGCCGGCGTACCTGCGGGCCGGCGATACGCACATGATGCCCGGCGGCTACCATGCCGATCCCGGGGAAGGCAGCATTGAGCAGGGGGCGCTGATGGATCGCGGTGGCGCCATCTACATGCTGACACTCAGCGGCGGCCTGATGAACGACGGCCGTGGGCAGACGGCGATGTCGCATGTGCTGACACGGTTTCCCGACCTCAAACCCAAACGCATTCTCGATATGGGATGTGGCGTGGGGGCCAGCACCCTGCCGGCAGTGCAGTGCTTCCCCGACGCGGAAGTGCACGGCTTCGACGTCGGTGCCTCAGTGATGCGCTACGCGCATGCGCGGGCCGAGAAGCTCGGTCTCGCTGTGCACTTTTCCCAGCAGAGCGCCGAGCACACGGATTTTGAGGACGAGTCCTTCGACCTGATCTATTCCTGCGCGATGTTTCACGAAACCTCGCACGCCGCAGTACCCAACATCATGCGCGAGTGCTACCGCCTACTGCGCCCCGGCGGCGTTGTGGTACATACCGAGGTTCCAATTCGCTACGACGATCTCGATCTCTGGGGACTCCTGATCGGCGACTTTGAGACCCGCTACAACAACGAGCCTTTTTGGGCCGGAGCCCTCAAGACGGATTTCGCTGGCGCGCTCAACGCGGCGGGTTTTAAAGACGTTGAGACCGGGTTTCAGACCGTCAGCCGAGCCGCGAAACCGGGTGAAGGTACGTTCTCCGATGAGAACCTGGGAGTATTCCGTTGCTGGTATGCGGCCTCGGGAAGGAAGTAGATACGCAAGACCCCGTAGCTAGGGGTAACCGGGGATGATCGCTACCCCCTGATCACTCATCTAGAGGTAATTACGTGCTGAACACTTCCACAGAGGTAACGGACGACCTTGTCGCCGATACCCCGAACGACGTCGCGACGAAAACCGTAATCGGCTGGGGCGTCGGCTCCCTCGCGATTGCGATCCTCTACAACACCACCAATATGCTGATGTTGCGTTATTTGGTCGATTACGTCGGCATCGCCGCGGCGCTTGCTTCGGGGCTGATCGCTTTTTCAAAGGTTTACGATACGCTGACAGACCCGCTCATGGGGGTCATAAGCGATCGCACAAAATCCTC
>JBLIIW010000230.1:0-5454 GCA_047635315.1 Halieaceae bacterium
CTGTCGCGACGAACTGGGTATTCCCGATGAGCGTCTTAACGTGAACGGTGGTGCCATTTCTATCGGCCACCCCTATGGCATGTCCGGCGCACGTATGACCGGTCACGCGCTTATCGAGGGCAAACGACGCGGCGTCAAGTATGTCGTCATCACCATGTGCGTCGGTGGTGGTATGGGCGCTGCCGGTCTATTCGAGGTAGCCTGATCCCGGCGACCGATTGAACAGCGCGAGCCATCGCGCCCGGCGCGCCTTCCCGGCGCCGGGCAAAGCACTATTAACCAGTTATCTGGAGCATCTATGAGTACTACCTTTAAAGACAAGGTACTGGCGGGCAAGACCGCCTTTATCGCCGGCGCCAGCAGCGGCATTAACCTGGGCATAGCGCAGCGCTATGCTGCCGAGGGCGCGAAGGTATTTCTGCTCAGCCGCAGCGAGGATAAGCTCTCAGCCGCGGCGGCAACCATCTCCGACGCGGGGGGCGAAGTGGCCTACGCGCCGGCCGATGTGCGCAACTACGACGCCGTTGCCGCCGCTTTTGTGCAGGCAGAGGCAGCCTTCGGCAAGATCGATATCGTGGTATCCGGCGCCGCCGGTAACTTCGTTGCCGCTGCCCGCGGCATGTCCGCCAACGGCTTCAAGGCGGTTATCGATATTGATCTGATCGGTACCTTTAACGTACTGCACGCCTCCTTTGAGCACCTCAACAGCGACGGGGCGTCCCTGATCAATATCACGGCCCCGCAGGCCGTAGCCCCACAGCCCTTTCAGTCTCATGTGTGCGCTGCAAAGGCCGGTATTAATATGCTGACGCAGTGTCTGGCCATGGAATGGGGCCCTGCCAATATTCGCGTGAATGCCATTTCACCCGGTCCCATCGCCGACACGGAGGGCATGGCACGCCTGGCGCCGACACCGGAGATTGAACAAAAGTACAAATCGATGCTGGCCCTGCGCGAATATGGCAACAAGAGCGATATTGCCGATCTTGCAGTTTTTCTCGCAACACCGGCAGCGCGCTATATCACCGGTACGATCGTGGACTGCGATGGCGGCACAAAGCTTGGTGATGCGAGTGCCAACGCCCTGCCCTGAGTGGCGCGAGAACCAACAGCTAAAAGCGATGCTATGCGCTAACTCCCGGGTGCCAAAGCCATGATCAGTGACAACCATCGATGCAGTCCCAATGGGCGCTTACGCGCTCGTGGGGCCGGCGTTCCCTGCGCGGGCACACCGGGCATTCTCAATGCAATCACCGATGTCGCGGGAATGGAGGTCGGCTACAGCACCCTGATTCAGGGTGAAGGAGCACTCGAGATCGGGCGCGGTCCGGTGCGCACAGGTGTTACCGCGCTCTTGCCCCGGGGTCGCAGCGACGTTACCGACGGCGTGTTCGCCGGTGCGTTTACGTTAAATGGTAACGGCGAGATGACCGGGCTGCCCTGGATGGAGGAAACCGGGCGTGTAGAGGGGCCAATCACCCTGACCAACACCCACGCTGTAGGCATTGCCCGGGATGCCAGCATTCGCTGGATGAATACGGTTGCCGACAGCACAAAGCTCGACGGCAACACCTTCTGGATGCCTCTGGCGGGGGAGACCTGCGACAACTGGCTGAATGATATGAACGGCAGCCACGTGCGCGATGAACAGGTGTTTGCCGCCATCGACAGCGCCCGCGGCGGCGCCCTCGCGGAAGGCAGCGTGGGCGGTGGCACCGGCATGTCCTGCTATCAGTTCAAGGCCGGATCGGGCACCGCTTCGCGGCTAATCACCCTGGCTGGTCAGCAATACACGGTGGGCGTGTTTGTACAAAGCAACTTCGGTGTCCGCCAGCTGCTCACCGTTGGCGGTATCCCCATGGGCGCGCACTTCCCCTATTCCGGCGGCCAGGTACACCGTTATCTACAGGGCCACGCCACGGACCAGGGCTCTATCGTGGCGATCATTGCCACCGATGCGCCCCTCATGCCGCACCAGCTGAAACGTCTGGCGCGGCGCGGCGGCATCGGCATGTCCCGCTCCGGCGGTATCGCCTCGAACGAATCCGGCGACTTTTTTGTCGCCCTATCCACGGCCAATCGCCCGGCGTTCAACAACAGCTACGGGGTGGCCCAGTTCGATGTACTGGGTGAGTTCATGCTCACCCCGCTGTTTGAAGCGACCATACAGGCGGTTGACGAGGCCATACTCAATTCCCTCTTCGCGGCGGAACGCATGGTCGGCCGCGACGGCAACGTGCGCGATGAGCTCCCCGTGGACGCGGTCGTAGAGCTACTCAAAAAGCACGACCGCTGGCAGGACCCGGCCCTGCTATAGACGTGCTACAGACGCGCTATTGAACCGCTTTAGGGCGGTACCACCGGCGCCTTCATCACTGTTTTACCCCGACGGGACCCACAAGATGCATATTGAAACCTTCGAGCTCGAACGCAACCAGTCACTCTATGAGAACACGGTTCGCTTTAACCTGACCGAGAGCGGCGTTCATCCCTATACGCTGCGCGAGTTGTTAAGCGAGCAGCAGCAGCAGGCCGTACTGGATCTGCGCCTGGGCTATGGTCAGACCAATGGTGACCCGGGTCTGCGCGATACGCTGGCCTCCTACTACCCAGGCTATACGCGGGACAACATCCTGATAACAAATGGCTCCGCCGAGGCCAACTTCGTAGCCCTGTGGAACATTCTGCAGCCCGGTGACGACGTGGCTATGATGTTGCCAAACTACCAGCTGCTGTATGGCCTGAGCCAATCCCTGGGTTGCCGGGTACGACCCTTCCATCTGCGCGAGGAGTCCGCCTGGGCGCCGGATCTGGATGAGTTGGAGAGTCAGCTCACAGACAAGACCCGCGTCATTGCCCTGTGCAATCCCAACAACCCCACGGGTGCAGTCCTGAGCAAGCAGGACATGGAGCGGATCGTTGAACTGGCGGCATCGCGCGACTGTTTTATCCTCTCCGATGAAATCTATGCCGGCTCCGAGTTTGATGATAGCGACACGATAAGCTTTCAGTCGCTTTATGAAAAAACCATCGTCGTTTCCGGCCTGGCCAAATCGCTCGCGCATCCGGGCCTGCGCATCGGCTGGATTGCCGGCCCGCAATCGCTGATTGACGACTGCTGGCATCACCACGACTACACGTCGATCAGCACCGGTATCATCAGTCAGTACGTCGCCAATATCATCCTGCAGCCGCAGAAGCGTCGCGAAGTGCTGCAGCGGGGCAAGGACTTGCTCGGGCGCAATCTCGGCGAGGTCCAGCGCTGGGTGGCCGCGCACGGCGACAACTTCCATTTTGTTCCACCGCGCTCCGGCGGCATGGCCTTCATCCGCTACAACTACGACATTAACTCTACTGAACTGGTGCGCCGTCTTCGCGAAGAACGCAGCGTATTCGTGGTCGCCGGCGACTGGTTCGGCATGGACAGGTACCTGCGCCTGGGCATTGGTGGCGAGACCGCAGAGCTGATCGAAGGCCTGGAGCAGGTCGACGAATTCCTCAACACACTCAAAGCCGGCTGATGCGCTGTTACGTTGGCGCAATCAGTCACGAAACCAATCGCTTCTCGCCCTTTCCCACGGTACTGGATGACTACAAACCGGCGGCTATTGGCTACAACGACCTCATAGAGGCCGCGGTCGCAGAAGGCTGTGAGCTCATCCACGGATTCTGCGCCCACGCGCGGCCGTCGGGGCCCACACGACAGGCCGACTATGAGCAGCTACGCGATCGACTGATCGCGGATATTTGCGCCGCCGGGGATATCGATCTGGTGCTGCTATTCCTGCACGGGGCGCAGGTCGCCGAGCACTGTGATGACTGCGAGGGCGATACCCTCGCGCATCTGCGTCGGGCTGTTGGCGAGTCCATGCCCGTCGGCGTCATGCTCGATCTGCACGCCAGCGTCAGCCTGCAGATGCTGGAGCATGCAAATTTACTGCTATCCATCAAGGAATATCCACATACGGATTTCCCACAAACGGCCCGACAGCTCGCCCGCCTCTCCCTGGCCTGCGCGCGCGGTGAGATCACCCCCTGCGCAGCCTTCAACCCGGTACCCGTTTTTGGTCTCTGGCATACGCCGGTGGCCCCGTCGCTGCAACTGGTCGAGCGCGCACGATCACTGGAGAGTGACGGTACGGCACTGCATATTTCCCTCGTCCACGGCTTTCCCTGGGCGGACGTTGCCGACGCGGGCGCTGCGGTGATTGTCTATACGGATGCGCAGCCGGATCTCGCGCTAGCTTTGGCCGAGGACTTCGCTCACGAGCTGTGGTCTATTCGCGCCAGCGACCTAGACCACTATCTGGATATTGAGAACAGTCTCGACGCCGCGCTCGCGGCGACGCAACCGGGTCTACCGGCGCTCATCGCCGACGCCGCCGACAACCCCGGCGCCGGAACAGGCTCTGATGCCACCTGGATTCTGCAGGCGGTGCTCAAACGCAAACTTGAAAGCGTGGCCCTGGGTATGTTCTGGGACCCCGCTGCACTGGCGACCATCACAGCCGCCGGCGAAGGCGCAGTGCTGGAACTTGGCATCGGCGGACATACGGGTGCCCTTGCCGGCGACCCGGTGGTCGCGCGCGCAGAGGTCGAGCGCATTGTTCCGAACGCCTACATCGACGCCATGCCCGGCTATCCACCCCTGGCGGCAGGAACCCTGGCCTGCCTGAGAATTGGCAGTGTTCGACTGGTGGTCAGTGCCTATCGCGAACAGGTCTTCGGACCCGCCCTGTTCACCGCTGTCGGTATTGATCTGTCGCAGCAGTCCATTGTTGTGGTCAAGTCCGCACAGCACTTCTACGCGGCCTTTGCGCCACTGGCCAGCCGTATCATCTACTGCGACAGCCCCTGTTCCCGAAGCATCGCCTTCGCCGCATTACCGTTCAAACATCGACGGCAGCCTATGTGGCCGCTGGACCCCTGTGAGCTGGCAGATCTTCCGGTCGCGATGCTCCCGGGCACGCAGGGCCCTGGCTGCCCCGAGGAACCCGCATCCAGAATGTGAGGCACCAGGGAGTGGCACTAAGCCAGCTTCCCCACGCTTTGCAATTGGCCCGCTAATCGAGCGCGTCGAGGTGTCGCTTGGTCCTATACTGTAGATAGTCCACTGCCGAAACCGAAAACGTCTTAGCCAATGATCCGCAAACTCACCTTCCCCAGCCTCCTCATCGCGCTCATGTACGCGCTGTGGGCCAGCGCTGACTTTTTGGAGATTGCCGCCGGTGTCGCCCTCTTCATGTTTGGCATGTTATGCCTTGAAGAAGGCTTCAAGTTTTTTACTGGCGGTCCATTAGAAGCCATTCTTCGCGTATCCACGAACCGCCTCTGGAAGACCCTCGGCTTCGGCATACTCAGCACCACGCTGATGCAGTCCAGCTCCCTGGTCTCACTGATAACCGTGTCCTTCGTCGGCGCAGAGATGATCACCCTCGCCGCCGGCATCGGCAT
>JBLIIW010000231.1:0-5440 GCA_047635315.1 Halieaceae bacterium
GTGCTCCGGTCGTGGGAGAGCAGGTTCAATGGCTCCCGGGAGCCGATTTAGCTGGCGCCGCCGGCGCTGACGGGCTAGATTTTGGACGGCACTACGCAGTAGAGTGGAACAAAGCCATGTGCCAGACGCTCTCCTTCTGAAGTGGACCCTTAACCCGTGACCGAGAAAGTTGAATCTCCGCTTGTTCTGGCTGCCCAAGGTAGTGAGCAGGCGCGTCAGCTGACTGTTGAGCATTCTCCTTTTTCCGTGGGTCGCTCGACCGGTATGGACCTGCAGATCGAAAGCAGGGACGTATCTTCACGGCATGCGCGGTTTGTGATCGCAGGCGGTGGCGACTGGTTGCTGCAGGATATGGGCAGTACCAACGGTACATTTCTTAACGGCCAACGCGTGGCCGAGCACGCGGCCCTTAAGGTCGGCGACGTTATCAATTTTGCAAGCCGTGCGTACCGGGTGCTCGACAGTGGTATGGGGACGCCGCCGCGCGACGCGACCGTGTTCCTCACCGATACTTCGGACATCAGCGGGAATATTGAATTATCCCAAGTTCTTGATAACAAGCAGGTTTTCAGTGTTTTTCAGCCTATCTACCGGGCCAGCGATGGGGCTGTGGTCGCCTGGGAGGCGCTCGGGCGTGGTGTGTCGGGCGGCGAGAATATGTCGCCCGCACGCATGTTCGGGCTGGCGGACAAATTCGCTCAGAATTATGAGCTTTCCCAGTGCCTGCGCGAAGCTGCCGTGGACTGTGTGCAGTGCGGCCACTGCTGGAAACAGGCGCCGGAAATCGAAATCTGGATAAACCTCCACCCATCGGAGATCGTACACCCCGGATTCGAAGAGGATATGGCGGGGCTCGTTGCGCAGTCCAGGCACGCTCGCTTTGCAGCGGTTATTGAAGCCCCGGAGACCTGGGTCAGTCGCACCGACGACATGCGGCGTCTGGTGGACCGGGTCCGCGCCGTGGGCATGCGCGTGGCCTACGACGATTTTGGCGCCGGTCAGTCGCGCCTGCAGGATCTAATGTCTGTGCCACCGGACTACATCAAGTTTGATCGGGCACTGATTGAGAATATTCGCCAGGATCCGGTCAAGGCGGGTCTGGTGGAGGCCATGGTCACCGCCTGCAAAACCCTGGGTGCGGTCACCCTGGCAGAGGGTGTGGAGACCGAAGAGGAACTGGCATCCTGCAGGGAGTTGGGAATCCATCTTATACAGGGCTTTTTGCTGAAACGACCCGCGCCGGCCTTCGAACTCTTCGCGCAGGATAAGCGGCAACTCCCCGCGAGCTGCCAGCACATCCGCCTGAGGACACTCTGACCTCGGGCGCGCGGACCTTGTGGTTGCCGGCGCAATCGGTCCTGGCGCTAGTTGCCCTGGTGGTGATTGCTGCCTGCGCGCCGCAGTCTTCGCTTCTGCGCAAGGCCGGGCAGCTGGGCCTGCAGGGCCGCACGATCAGTACCGAAAAATTCGATCTGCTCACGGTTTGGCGTGTGGATACGCCACGGCAAGGGCTACTGCATGTCTATCTCGGTTCCGATGGGACGCCCTGGCAGGGCAGGGCGCCGGCGAAAAATCCAGAGGGTCGGGCCCATCTCGCCCTCGAGTTGATGCGCCGCGACCCCGGTCCGGCGGTCTATTTGGGCAGGCCCTGCTACCCGCCGTCCCTGAATCTCGATGATTGTCCGCCTGCGCGCTGGACCAGTGGACGCTATTCCCGCGCCACGGTGGCGGCGCTCGACGAGGCCCTTTCCCAACTCAAAGAACAATATGCTGCGCGCGAATTAACATTGATTGGCTACAGCGGCGGTGGTGTTCTCGCGCTGTTGCTCGGAGCGGGTCGAACGGACGTAGTGCGGGTGATAAGCGTGGCGGCGCCCCTCGATGTAGAGGCCTGGAGTGAACACCACGGCGTGCTTCCCCTGACTGAATCCATAAATCCTGCGCGACAGCCTGCGCCTGTTCGCCCCCTGCAACATCGGCATCTGCACGGTGCCCAGGATGAAATCGTGCCTCTGGAGACCACCCAGCTCTTTTTTACGCAGCACGAAAATTCCCGGTTGATTGTTGAGGAGGACTTTGGCCACGTCTGCTGCTGGGTGCGGGATTGGCCGGCTCTTCTTGAGGCCGCATTGCAAGACCAGGGCGCGTTTCAAAACAGCGCGCCCGGTGCGCTAGTATCGGATTAGCATTCCCGGGAGCATTCCAATGATCAGAGCTATGTTGTTTCTTGAGGACCAGGTGGAATCCGGGGGTGTGGAGTTGCTCGAGCGCTGGCGGGACCGACGCGAGGGTCAGCTGTGGCTGGATATTGATGGGGAGATAGACGAGGCCACGCAGACGCTGCTGCTGTCCTTCGGCTGCAATGAGCTGGCGATTACCGACGCCTCTCGCAGGCGTCACCCGCCCAAACTTGAGGTGTTTGCAGGCAACAGCTTTATTCTTTATAAGGGCATCGCTTCTATGGGCGAAACTCTGGAGGTTGCGACCCGTCAGCTAGCGTTGTTTCTGGGAGAGGGCTGGCTGATCACGATCCACGCTGGCAATGCTGTGACCATCAACCACCATTTCTCCCACGCCGGGGATTTCTGGACCGGCAATCTGGCGACTTTTACGCTCGCGCTTCTCAATGGCATCACCGGGCGTTATCTGGAGGCCCTGCTAGCCTTTGAGGATCGCCTCGGGGATCTTGAGGAGGCGCTGCTGAGCGGCTCCGCAGAGAGCGCCATGCGTGAGTTGGCTACCGTGCGTTCCCGCCTGCGGATTCTCCGGCGTACTTTTAGCTATCACGAGCGACTGGGTGCGCAGATTCTGGCCGGGAAGAGCCCCGAACTGGGTGAGGGAGCCGAGGCCAGCGGAGCCTGTTACCACGAGCGGCGCGATTTTCATGATCGCTGCGAGCGCGTATACAGCCTCTGCTCCATGTACTACGAGATCTGTGGAGACCTGATTGAGAGTTATATCTCGATTTCCTCACACCAGCTCAATAACACCATGAAGGTGCTGACGATTATTACCGCCGTCTTCGTGCCGCTGAGCTTTATGGCCGGGCTGTACGGGATGAATTTTGATCACATGCCGGAATTACACATGCGCTACGCCTATTACGTATTGCTCGGGGTGATGCTATCGCTGGCCACAGCCATGCTCTACGTGTTCAGGCGCGTGCGCTGGCTGTGATCCGTTATCGCGCTCCGGATCCCCCGGGTGGAACCTGGGCAGGCGAGCTGGCCACGGTTGTTCCGTCGACCAGCCCGATCGCTTCGATTTCGATTTCGAGTTCCGGGAGGGCCAGTGAGGATACTTCAACAATCGTATCGGCCGGGTAGGGCGCGCTGAAGTACTGCTCGCGAAGGGCCACTATTTCCGGGAATCGCGTCATATCTTTCAGATAGATCGTCACCTTGATGACCTGGTCCAGGCTGGATCCGGCGGTTTCCAGGACGGCCTGCAAGTTGGCAAAGGTCTGCGTTGCCTGCGCGGCAAAGTCGCCGACGCCAACAAGTTCTCCTTCGCTGTTGATGGCCGCTTGACCAGAAGTAATAACGAGATTGCCGATGCGAAAGGCCTGGGATATCCGGTAGGGCGCTAGGGGATCGGGGTTTAGTTTTATCTGCTGTGCATCCATCCGCAGGGTCTCCTTGTCAGGGTTGCAAAGGCCTAGCGTACTTCATCGCCTATACATGCGTCGCATGCTTAAGCTCTCAGGAATGTCCGTGGTAACAGGGCTATGTCGTATGGGCAAGCCGATTCACTATCGAGCGGGCTCAAAATGAGCACTGATTCCGGGGCTCTGTCCCTGGTTGGCGTGCGTAAGGTTTACGGCGATCGGGTCGTATTGAGCGATGTAGATCTGTGTTTTGCGGTCGGCGCAGCCACCGCTGTAGTGGGCGCCAGCGGCTGCGGGAAGTCCACACTCTTGCGGCTTTGTAATAGGCTGCTCAAGCCCGACGGCGGTGAGCTGCTGGCTTTTGGCAAGCCCCTGGATTACGCGCAGCTCCCCCAGCTGCGTCGTCGTATGGGGTATGCGGTGCAAGGCACGGGCCTGTTTCCGCATATGAATGCCCGCGAGAACATCATCCTCGCCGCGCAGGTGGCCAACGGGCCAGCGGCGAACACCGCGGCCCGCCTTGAGGAACTGCTGACACTCACTCACCTGGACGGCGCGCTGCTGGAGCACTATCCACACCAGCTCAGCCGCGGGCAGCAACAGCGTGTGGGACTCTGTCGCGCCATGATGCAGCGTCCGGAGATTTTGTTGCTCGATGAGCCTTTTGCGGCCATAGACCCGATTACCCGCTATGACATTCACCAGCAGCTACTGGAAATTCTGGCAGCAGAGCCCGTCGCAGTAGTGCTGGTGACGCACGATATGCGTGAAGCCATGCGACTTGCGTACCAGATCGTGATCATGCAGGCGGGGCAGGTGCGTTTGAACGAATCGCGTGATGATCTCAACGCGGCGTCCGGGCCTCGAGCCAGAGGCGCTGCTGCAGACGCTCATGCGCGAGGCGGGCCCTTGAGAAGCCTGGGGAGAATCCTGCTTTTTGTGCTGCTTCTTATCGGCGCTGTTCCTGTACTCCTTGCTGCCGATCGTACGCAACACCCTGACCGGGCGTTTCCGCATAGACCCGTTTCTCAAGGAGGTCGCCCGGAGTATTGGGCTGACGCCACTTCAGCAGATGTTGCGCATAGAACTGCCGCTTGCGGTCCCCACTATTCTTGCGGGTATAAAGACCGCTGCGGTTATCAGCATCGGTACGGCGACCCTCGCTGCCTTCGTCGGCGCCGGGGGTCTCGGGCAGCCTATTATCACGGGGCTGACGCTGAATGATCACGGCCTGATTCTGGAAGGCGCCATTCCCGCTGCTTTGTTGGCAATCGCAGTGGAGCTGATCTTTGAGCTGATCGAGCGGCGTGTCGTGCCGGCACCGCTGCGTGCGGCCTGAGTCTGCTGTGAAGCCCTTGTGGAAAGCTGTTACGATTACGGTGAGCCTGCTGTTTCTGGCGGCGCTACAGCACGGTCCCCAACACTACTGAAGGCGGCAGCCAAGCCCATCGACACGCCAGCAGAAAACCTCGTGTTTCATGCTTTTGTCAGCGACTTTTCTGTTGCTGGCGACCGTGCTGGTATCGGCGGCGGTGCTGATCGGCACGCGGTCTCGGCGGCAGGCAACCCCTGTCGCGTGACTGCGCTCAGTGAGCCTCCGGGGGACCGCGCACCCTCTGCGATGTCCATCACCCGTTGCATCACCTGGCCCGAGGACGGGCAGGACAGTGCCGCGGTGCGTTGTTGGACTCCCTCCGGGCGCCCTATATCACTCTGCGGTCACGGCTTGCTCTGCTGTGGCCGCGCCTGGCACCGGCTCGGCAGGCCGGTCAGTCGTATGACTATGAACGGGATGTCGCTGGCTTTTCGCTGTGCTGAAGATCTCGCCTGGAT
>JBLIIW010000232.1:0-5432 GCA_047635315.1 Halieaceae bacterium
CTCGGCAAGTCAGGCAAGGGGATACATATCAACGCGAATTTGTACATCTGCTATGCCGGCGGCTTCAAGGCCAACCTCGAGGACATCGTGGAGACTGGATTCACCAGCTCAAGTGAAGAAAAAGTGACCTATAGCCGCGGCATGGACGATGGTACGGTTGTCGCCGTCGGTATGCTGGAGTTTTTTAATAACCTCTTCGGTACAGGGCCAGAGAGCTTTCGCAATGCCGGAGCGGCTGGCAAAACAGCAGATGACACTGCAGGTACGGCTGCGGGCAACCCAATAAATGCGTACGACACCTGGGGCACGCCCAGATTTGTGACCAACACCAGGTTCATGGATGACGGCGAAGGGGGTTATTGGGTCAAGGTCGACAAGCCACTCTCGCTGCTGGACGATGTCTACGACTTTGAAGTGATCTTCGGCCTGCAGAATCCGCGTTGGAACGATGCTGAAGTTAGCATCGAGGACTTCACTGCAACCAGCAGCTCCTATGAGGTCGTGCCAATACCGGGTGGTATTTCAGCGCGAACTACAGATGTTCTGGAGGTAGAGGACGGAACCATCTTCCGGCTGCGCTCAAATGGTGCGCCCTTAGGCGACGCATTGCGGCTGGACTTCACCGACGTCGATCACGAACGCCTGGGCTATACCATTGCCAGTCGCGGCGAGTTTGAACTGCCGCCCGAAGAGCCGGTGAATCCCGAGGAGAACAGCTCGATAGCCTATAACGACCCGGCAATGAGCTGTGTCACCCATGACGGGCCGCCCTCGTTTACACCCAGTGCATTCAGCACCCTGCAGTGGCTCTGGTTTTATAGCGGCATGCTCGTCAATCCGTACGCAGACTATATGGCCGAGATCTCGCTGACAGATCCTTTTAATCAGAACATCGTTTTCGAAGTCCCGCTGACATCCCCGGAGTCACTGTTCTTCGAAGTCGGAATATTCACCACAGGACTATATCAATGGCAGATACTGGGCGTGCGCAATGCCGCAAGCGGTAACGATATTCCGATGACGCATGTCATGGGCGGCACTGGCTCCTTTGTGGTCGACTCCAATTTGAACATCGAGGAAAACGAGGGACTCTGCGGACCCTGCCCACAATGTGGCTAGGTCCGCATGCACGCGGGGGTGCGCTGCGAAGGCCACCAAAGAGGCAAGCATGAACGTCTAGGCCGGTATATTGTCCGCGCCGCCGTCGCTACCCCTCGCATTGGGTTTTAGTCGACCGTGAGCTTCGCCCACTGGCCGTCAAAATTCAATGTGTCACACTGGTGACTGAAATCCGCGGCCCCTTAATACTTCATCTACCTACGCAGCCGCAGTACTAGTTTCATCTCGAGGAAACCGGAATGAAGAAACCCGATACTCCCCAGAACGAGGCCAGCCGTCTCCAAGCGTTACGCTCGCTGAATGTGTTGGATATGCGTTCTGAGGAACGTTTTGACCGACTAACACGACTGGCAAAACGATTGTTTGATGTACCGATAGCGCTGGTCAGTCTGGTTGATGAAAATCGTCAATGGTTCAAATCTTACGTAGGCCTCAAGGTTAGGGAGACCCCGCGCGATATTTCTTTTTGTGGCCATGCGATTCTTGGCAGTGCGATTTTCTTAATCAACGATACAAAAATAGATGAACGTTTTGCGGACAACCCGCTGGTCCTGAACGAACCCTATATTCGATTTTACGCTGGTTGCCCGCTGAGATCTTTTGATGGTAGTGCACTGGGAACATTGTGCCTTATCGATACACGGCCAAGGCAGTTTATCGACTCTGACCTAGCGGCCTTGAAGGACCTCGCGGAGTTGGCCGAAAACGAGCTTATGGCTATTCAACTGGCAACGCTCGATGAACTCACAAAACTGTCAAATAGAAGAGGCTTTGTAAGACTGGCGGAACAAACTCTGGAGATATGTGCCCGTCAAAATATTCCTGCTTCATTGATTTTTTTGGATATGAATAATTTTAAGGATATCAACGATCGGTTTGGACACGCCGAAGGGGACTTGGCACTAGTTAACTTTGCGGAACAGTTAACGAACAGCTTTCGAGACTCTGATGTGCTAGGTCGCCTGGGAGGTGATGAATTCGTGATATTACTGGTCGAAACCTCTGGCGAACCGGCAGAAGCTACCATCAACAAGTTTCGTAATCGCATAAACGAATTTAGCAGTAAAGCGAATCGTGGTTATCAACTTTCATTCAGCGAAGGCGTCGTAGCGGTCGACAACAAAAAGAAAAAATCGATCGAAGCACTATTGAGTCAGGCAGATTCCTTAATGTATGAAAACAAACAGGCTTCGCAAAACGACCAGGATTCCTAAAAGCTTATTTTTCTTTGGAGCCTATAAGCTGTGTAGCCAGCAGCAGGGTACCGCCAGGTTAAAGCGCGGATATTGATAGAACCAGCATGTGCCCACCTAAAAACCGCACCGACTCGACCTGATCGGCGCCCACGGCCGGCATCTTAAGGACATGGCGAGGGAAAACCTGAAGGCAACTGTGGAGGCAACATTCCAGGCGATACCGACCCAAATGGTCCCGAAGCAGGCGTTTACCCATACTGAGCACTGGGTCTTCGCCGTAGCCGATACTGCTGTAACAATCGACGATCACGGCTTCTTCGGCAGATTCCGGCTAAGCGCGAATTTCCACTCAGTAATACAGCGCCAGCCAGACGGTGGTCTCGTCCGGCGCGGTCCAATCCACGCGATGCTGTTCGTGGGCGGCGATGTTAAGGTAATCGCCCTCCCCCAGTGCCACGGAGGGCTTATCCGGGTAGGCGATCACTGCCTCGCCGCGCAACACCAGCACCCACTCCGGACCGTCTTGGTCGTACCAGCCCTCGGCCGGTGAGCTTTGGCCGCGGGAGACAATCCGTTCTAAACGTAAGCCCTCCCTCTGCATCAGGCAACTGAGCAGTTCTTCCGGCAGGTTTTCGGGTATATCTGCAAATATATTAGTCATTGCCGATAATCCATCGCTGCGCGAATAGCCGACTCCACATCCTTGCGTGGAAGGCGGCTATGTCTCCTCCGCTCGCTTTGCATCCACGGAACCGCGGCTGATCTCGCCCTGGCTACCGGCTCAGTCGGTATCCGCAGGCTCTTTGGGGGCGTTTGCCAGCGTGTAGTGCGCGCGGTCAATCAGGTAGGCTCGCAGATCCTCAACATCGGCTTCGCTGAGTTGGTTGGCAAATCCGACCATCCCTTTATCCCAATGCAGGCCGCCGCGAACAATGGCCTGGAACTGCACGTGCTTCTCGGCTGTCAGAGCGCGAAGATCGGATATGGAGCCACCGCTGACGGCGCCATCGCCATGGCAGAACACACAAAAAGCGAGATACAACTCTTTGCCGTGGGTTACACTTTCAGCACTTGCCGTCACCGGAGGAGGATCAATAACCAGCGGCTCATCGATGGCCGGTGGTAGCTCCTTATCAGCCCCAAGCTTGAATACAAGCAGTCGGCTGCGGTTGGGTGAGGGTCCAGCCTTGAGCGCTTCGCCGCCGACCAGCGCGAGACTGCCGCCCCAGCCTGCAACAACCGCAAGGTATTGCTCGCCGTTGATCTGATAGGTGACTGGCGGTGCGACGACGCCGGTTTGCGCATCGAAGTTCCAGAGTTCATCCCCATTGCTCGCGCGGTAGGCGACGAGTTCTCCCTCGGCGTTACCCTGTACCAGCAGATTGCCACCGGTCGATAGCATGCCACCGTTCCATGGACCCGCGTGCTCAACTTCCCAGCGGGGCTTTTTGGCGATGGGGTCCCAGGCAACAATAAGGCCGCGGACGGTTTTGAGCACAGCCTCCTTGATGGCTGGGTCGTCTGGCAGTGCCGCCGGGCGCGAGTCAGTACCCGTATTCCAGTAGCCGTGCTTGTATTCAAAATTCTCGTCTGTCGCGTAGACCCAGCCCGCGTCCTGGCGCGGAATATAGACCAGGCCCTGCTCCGGGTTGTAGCTCATCGGATGCCAGTTGTGACCGCCAATAGGGCCCGGAAGATTCAGGCCCGTAGGTCCATCGGTGTAGCGCGCATTTTCTGTTTCCTGCGGGCGTCCAGACTCGAGATCCACATGGGTAGCCCAGGTGACTGTTGCGTAAGCATCGGCAGAGAGCAACTCGCCAGTTTCTCGATCAAGCACATAGAAGAAACCATTTTTCGGCGCCTGCATGAGGACTTTGCGCATACTGCCGTCAATCATCAGGTCCGCCAAAATCATGTGCTGCGTGGCCGTATAATCCCAGCTATCGCCCGGTGTGGTCTGGTAATGCCACACGTAGCTACCGTCGTCCGGGTTGAGCGCGAGAATGGATGAGAGATACAGATTGTCGCCGCCATCCGGGCTGCGCAGCTGGCGATTCCAGGGGGCGCCGTTACCTACGCCGACGTACAGCAGGTTGAGCTTGGGGTCATAGGCCATGGAATCCCAGACCGTACCGCCGCCGCCGATTTCCCACCATTCGCCGCCGCCCCAGGTCTCGGCGGCCTTCTCCATCGCTGGATTCTCAAAGCCATCTGCCGGATTTCCCGGCACGGTGTAAAAACGCCAGGCGAGGCTGCCGTCCTCGGCGTTATAGGCGCTAACGTAGCCGCGCACCCCAAGCTCAGCACCCCCGTTACCGATAATGACCTTGTCTTTAACAACACGCGGCGCACCGGTGATGGAGTACGGCTTATTCTTGTCGGTAGTTTGCACTTCCCAGCGCAGGCTGCCGTCCGCACTGTTGAGACTGATCAGCCGGCCGTCCAGGGTGCCGAAGTAAACATTGCCGTCATGCAGCGCCACGCCGCGGTTCACGACATCGCAGCACAGGTGTACCGCCCAGTCCCGGGGCACCTTGGGGTCGTAGAACCACAGCATTTCGCCAGTGAGCGCGTCGTGGGCAAATATGTGGCTCCAGGACCCTGAGGTGTAAATTCGACCATCGACGACGATCGGCGTGGCCTCCTTGCCCCGCGCTGCCGGATAGTCGAAGTACCAATCGAGACCCAGCTCTGCGACGTTATCTTCGTTGATCTGCTTGAGGGGGCTGAATCGCGTTTCTGAGGTGTTCAGGCCGTGCATGGGCCAATCAACATCTTCCGCAGCCGACGTCGTTACTGCGACGGGGGTCTCGGTTTCAGATTGGCAGCCAACCAGTCCCAGCACAGCGATCGCAAACAGACTGCTGAGGACATTCAATGACGGCCGCCGCCGGGGCGATGATAGGAAGCGCATAATCAAAATCTCTAGCTAATATTATTAGAATTAGGGTTTTAATCTGAGGCCCCGACTGTTGTCGTGACAGTGACACACTCAAACCGTAGCACTAAGTATAGCCGCATCGGTAGCCCTTGGTGCCAGTTCGCTTTGAGCCTTCCGCGCGCCTATCGCGCCATTATTGGCGTCTCCCCTTGCGCGCGAGCGAGCATTCCCCCAAT
>JBLIIW010000233.1:0-5409 GCA_047635315.1 Halieaceae bacterium
GCACGCCTGAGGCTTCCGGAAGATCAACAGACAACTGTGTCTCCCGGGTAAACGTCGTCGACACCATAAAGAAGATCAGCAATAGAAAAACCACGTCGATCAGCGGCGTAAGGTTGACGTCGAGTTCATCGCGGGTCCTGCGCCGAAATCTCACGCGGCGTCACGCGCCTCTTCACGGGAGTGCAGCGCATCCACCAGTTTGATGGTCTGTTGCTCCAGTTCGACAACAATCGCATCGATACGACCACTGAAGTAGCGATGCATCACCAGCGCCGGAATAGCCACGCAAAGACCCGCTGCGGTCGTGATCAGGGCCTCCGAGATACCACCGGCTAGTGCGCTGGCATTACCGGTTCCCTGCGACATGATTTCCGCAAAAACCCGGATCATACCCATCACTGTACCCAGTAGGCCGAGCAGCGGCGCAATAGCCGCGATGGTGCCCAGGGTATTGAGATAGCGCTCAAGGTCGTGCACCACGTGCCCGGCTGCATCTTCAATACTCTCTTTCATAACGTCACGCCCGTGGTGTGCGTTCGACAAGCCCGCCGCCAGAATACGTCCCAGGGGCGATGATTCCCGCAAGTTGCGCAGTCCAGGGCCGTCCATCTCGCCCGCCTTGAGCCTTTTCCACACGGTTGCCAGTAAATGAGCAGGCGCTATGCGCTTGAGATTGAGCACGTAGAGTCGTTCAATACTGATGGCGATGGCCGCCACCGAGCAGGCGATGATAATAATCATCAGCCAGCCGCCCGCTGTTACCAGTTCCAGCACCTTGATACTCCTTTGGATTCCAACCCGATTATACCCATCGGACAGGGCTCAGTGCGCGGCGCAATTCGCCCCGAAGTCACCGCGACGCCAGAATGGCTGGTAGCGATGGCGATAGGACCGGCAATGCAGCCTCCCATCGGCTGTTACCCGAAATTCCAATGCCCCGCGAGCGGATGTGTTGAGCAAGCGGGCCCCCGACGCACGGACAGCAGACTGCACGGAATGCGCCGGATGGCCAAAGCGATTGGCGCGCCCAGCGCTTATCACCACCCATGCAGGATCCAGGCTGCGCAGCCAGAGCCGACTGCTGGAGCTCGCTGATCCATGATGCGCCGCGAGCAGAACATCCACCTTCAGGCGTGATCCCCAATACACCAGCAGCTCTCGCTCCCGGCGCTGATCGATATCTCCAGGCAGGAGAAAGTGCCGACCATAGGCGCTGACCAGAAGCACGCAGGAGCTATTGTTATCGCTGTCTCCAGGCAGTGCCTGAGAGAGGAACTCAAGTAGCACGGCAGATCCAAAACGCTGCTTTTCCCCGAGACGACAAGGCCGGATCCCGCCTTCAAACCCACCCACCGCCTCGCGGAGCACCGGTATATCGAAGCGCTTTTGCAGATAGTCCACGCCGGCATTGTGATCGTGGTCATCGTGGCTCACGACCAGCTGATCGATGCGATCTGCCCCCCGGGCTGTGAGATAGGGGGTAATTGTGCGGCGAGCGATCGGCGGCCCTGCGGGTGGCCCTCCACCGGTATCGTAGAGCAGGGTTTGCCCCGCATGCTCGAGCAATACCGCCGTACCCTGCCCCACGTCAAAAAAAAGGACGCGCAATTCGTTCCCGCTCGCGGGAGCCTTGGCGAACATCAGGGGCAGAAACAGTAGCAACGCAGAGAGCACCGACCTGTAGCCACCAGGCAGGGCCAACAGCAGGGCCGCCAGCAGGGCGGGTATCAGCGAGGCCAGAATCGCTATGGCCTGCACGCCGCCGAGAGCGGAAGGGACGCCCTCCCAGTACTCCATGCCCCACCACAAGGGTCCCAATAGCCCCGCAGCACACTGCCAGACCAACACCGCCAACGACGGCCAAAGCGACCAGAGCAATACCCCGAGCAGTGCGCACGGGGCGATCAACAGTGTTATCCACGGTATGGCGACCAGATTGAGCAGCCCCCAGACCCCAGCGCCCTCATGAAAGCAATACAGGCTGAGCGGCAGAACGGCTACCAGCATATAGCCTTGCAGTGATGCAAGGCGGAGTAAGTAGCCTTGATTCCGTGCCCAGCCGGCGGCCCAGACGAGCAAGCACACCGCGCCGAGTGAGAGCCAGAGACTTTCATCGAGGACGCAGCGCGGATCGAGCAGGACAAGCACCATAAATACGGCTGCCAGCAGTTGACCCACGGGGACCTTACGTCCTGCGGCGGCTGGCAACATCGCCAGGCCCAGCATCAGCAGAGCCCGTTGCGTGGGCAGGGTAAAGCCCGACAGGGCGCTATAATACAGTGCGCACAAAAAAGACAGGCAGAACGGCAGCAGCCGCAGTGCAGTTGCGGGCCCGGTGAACGTTTCAAGCCGTATGATGAGGCAGCCCGCATACCAGCCAAGCGCGGCGAGCAGGGACACATGCATACCCGAAATCACCAGAAGATGTGTCAACCCGTAGCGCCTGAGACGCTCCCAGCCCCAACTGGGAATGAAACGCTGGTCACCCACAGCGAGCCCGGCCAATAGCGCACCAATATCACCGGGTACGGCCTCGCGCAGCGCCAGTGAGAGTTCCCCGCGCAGCCGTGCAACCCGCGCAGCCACCGGCAGGCGCCGCGCTTCGCCAAGTGGCTGCAATGAGCGCGCGCTCCCCCGCGCATGTTCACCGCGTAAAAAAGCCTGCCGCCGGTTGGACCCGGCGTAGGGATTACTGTATCCCCATGGCTGGCGCAGGCGCACTTCAGCGCTGAACCGCTCTCCCGGACGGGGACTCCTGTCGCCGCGCCAGTACAGTGATACCCGTGCCGGTCCGCGACAGGCTGCTGGATGAAGCTGCTGCACGGATAGCGAAAATCGGTACAAAGGCAGCTGCGCAGGCCTATCGGCACCGCTGGGTGCGGCTATCGCATCAGACACGGGCGCGACCAGGCCCTCCACCTGCCCGAGAAGCGTGATCGGCACGCCCTCGCAGCGAGCCGGAAGCAATGCGTCCTGCCACGCATGCGCCTGACGCAGTAGTAGAAAAGCCACCAGAGCGCAGATACAAAGCATCTCGATGACCTTTCGCCTGGGCCACAAGAACACCAGGAGCAGCGGCAGGACCGCCATCCAGGCCGGCGGCAGCACCGGCAGGAGCAATAAAACGGCCGCCGTAATCAGCACCACCAAGGCCATGCGCTCCGGCGCTAGTCTCACCGCCCCTCACTCGGCATAATGCAGTGCTCCGCCCCGTCAGTTGCTTGGCTCCAGATACGGATCAGTCAAGCACGCGGTGTCCGAAACGAAAACAGCAGATTCGACCAACAGGCGATGCCCAGAAAAACGCTCAAACTACTTCTCCCCTCTCCCGCGCGCCTCAAGCGAAGCGGCGTACTCAATGTGCTCGGGGACTGGATCTACGCCAGCAATCTCTGGCATCTCAATCGCTATTCGGCTTCCATGGCGTTTTTTGTGGGGCTTTTCCTGGCCTTCATCCCGGTGCCCGGACAGATGCTCCTCGCGGCTCTGGGGGCGGTTCTGTTGCGCTGCAATCTGCCACTTGCGGTTGGACTTGTGTGGATTACCAACCCGGTAACCGTGCCGGCCATTTTTTTCCTGGCCTATCAGGTCGGGGCGCTGATCATCGATGTGCCGGTCAAGGAAGTGGAATTCAGTCTTAGTATCGAGTGGCTGCGGGGCGGCCTGCTTAAGGTCTGGAGACCGCTCCTCGCGGGCTGCCTGCTATGCGGTCTGTTTTTTGGCAGTCTGGGCTATTTCGTAGTGAATGTGCTTTGGCGTTTGCACGTGGCGCGGCAGTGGAAAAAACGCAAGGCGAAGCGTGCTCAAAGGTCCTGATGCAGTACCGAGGCCGGTTGCAGGCGCGCCGCGCGCAGGGCCGGGTAGAGCGCCGCCAAAACGCACATGAGAATTGACACACCGGCTATGAGTAGCGTGTCTGCGGCACGCAGGTCGACGGGGATAAAAGACACTGGATAAACATCTGTATTGAGAAAACGCATTTGTAGCAGCGCTTCCAGTGAACCAATCGCCGTCGGCAGCAGCTGGCATAGACCCGCCCCCAACAAACAGCCGATCAGGGAACCCAGCACGCCGATAATCACGCCCTGAATGATAAAAATACTCGCCATTTCAGCGGGCGTGGCACCCAGGGTGCGCATAATCGCTATGCTCCCGCGCTGATCGATCACTATCAGCACCAGCGCCGAGACCACGTTGAAGGCCGCGACACCGATCACCGACGCCAGCAGTAAAACTACCAGATCCCGGGACAGCTGGATCGCCGCGTACAAATTGCCGTGAGTCATTCGCCAGGTCGTCGCATACGTACCGGGAGTGAGCAGCCGGCGCAGCTGCGGCATCTGTGCATCCACAGCGAAAGGGTCCTTAAAGCGCACCTGAATACCGCTGACACCGCCGTCCAGACCTGCCAGACCGGAGGCGCTACTCATAGACATGAGCGCCAGGGCTTCGTCGAGTTCGGTACCCGTATCGAGAACTTCCGCCACCACAATGCGACGGGTGCGCACGCCGCGCTCCTGCCGCGCATTCTCCGGGGGCACAATCAGCGTCAGCGTGTCGCCGCGCTTAACCGCAAGGCGTGTCGCCACCGAGTCGCCCAGTACCACGCCCTCCAACTCTGCCAGGGACGGAATCCGGGCGCTGATAGCGGCCGCCGGCACGGGCAGCGCAGTGAGACCCAGGCCGGCCACCACCGTAACCGCTGCACCGTGCATGGCCATAGCCTGAAAACTGACAAAGGGGTCTGCGGAGATCACTCCCGGCAGTGTGGTGAGTTGTCGCCCGAGCCGTGCCGCCGCCGCGGCATCCGCTTGGGTATGCACGGTGACATGCGGCACCAGCGCCAGAATACGGTCGCGCATCTCCCGTTCAAAGCCGTTCATCACCGACAATACAGTCACTAGCAGGGCCGTGCCCAGAATTAGCCCGGTCACCGATACCGCAGACATAAATACGGAAAGATGACCGCGCCCAAAAGCGATCGTATAGCGCAGCGCGATACGCAGTCGCTCAGAAAAACTCACTGCACCGACGCCTCGAGGCGCCCGTTTTCAAGGCGCAGAATCCGCTGCATGTGACCCGCCACAACCGGGTCGTGGGTGACAATCACAAAGGCGCTCTGCTCGCGCCGCAGCTCGTCGATCAGTGCCAACACCTGGGCAGCCGCCTCCGGATCCAGGTTGCCAGTCGGTTCATCCATGAGCACACAGCGTGGGCGGTTGATCAAGGCACGTGCGATGGCGACGCGCTGGCGCTCGCCGCCGGACAACTGACCCGGTCGGTGACTGGCGCGATCACTCAGACCCACTGCCGCGAGCATGGCGGCAGCGGCTTTCTGGGCGGCGCGGCGCCCCACACCCCCGATGAGCTGCGGCATGGCCACGTTTTCCAGGGCGCTGAATTCTGCCA
>JBLIIW010000234.1:0-5382 GCA_047635315.1 Halieaceae bacterium
ACTGCTGGCAGCTTCAGTATTGGAGAGCTCGGTTTCGGCACCGGCAGTAACTTCTTGCTGACCCGGGACTGCTTCCTGAGGGAAGCGCCCCCGGGCGTCCGCCTGCACTACTGGAGCGTCGACCGGCACCCTCTACGCCGGGACGATCTACAGCGCGCCCTGCGCGGCTTCCCCCAGCTGGATGCCGGTGCGCTGCTGGAGCGCTATCCACCGCCCCTGCCAGGTATCCACCGCCGGATTTTCGACGGCGGTCGGGTGCTGCTGGATTTGGTGTGGGCGGATGCTGCGGAGGCGCTCGCAGACATCGCCAGCCTGGACAAAGCGCGCATGCAGGCCTGGTACCTTGACGGCCATGCCCCGGCGAAGAATCCGGATATGTGGTCGGAGCGGCTTTTCCGGCATATGGCCAACGCCAGCCACCCCGGCGCCACTTTTTCGACCTATAGCGCCGCGGGCACGGTGCGCCGCGGGCTCCTGGCGGCAGGCTTTGCTGTGCGCAAACGCCCGGGTTACGGGCGCAAACGTGAAAGTCTGTGCGGGGAAATCAGCCAACCCCCGAGAGCAGCAAGTCCAGCACTGACGCCCTGGGACCTACCGTCGCAGCAACCATCTGCGGGGGTGGAACCTGCCATTGTCCTTGGCGCGGGCCTTGCGGGCGCGCACGCCGCCGCGGCCCTGGCGCGGCGCAATATCCCGGTAATAGTGCTCGACGCCGGTCCCTGCTCCAGCCGCGCATCGGGCAATGCGCAGGGCGTCCTATTTACCCGCATCTCACATCAACGCTCGACGCTCGCGGATTTCTCTGTATTGGCGTTCCTCTATGCCAGCGATATCTATCGGCAAATGTTCGAGACGGGGCAACTTCAGCATGGACGGGACGGTGAGCTGAGCGGCTGCCTGCAGTTTGTCCCACGTCGCGGAGACCCCATAGCGATTTCCGAAGCTGTGGCGGGGCTTGGGGAACTCGCCGAAATGCTGAGCGCCGATGCCGCAGGGGCGCGCTTGGGAACGGCAGTATCCAGGCCGGGCCTGTGGCAACCGGGCTCGGGCTGGCTGTCACCGCCATCGGTCTGCCGGGCGCTGCTAAAGCACCCGGGTATCGAACTTCGCGAGAATTGCGGCGCTTTGTCGCTTTGCGCAGGCAGTGATTCCACCTGGGAGGCCGTCGATGGCTCCGGGCGGGTCATCGCGAAAAGCACCCGGGTAGTGATAGCAACGGGTAGTGGTAGCGTCGACCTGACGCAGACCGCTTTCCTGCCCCTCAAGGGCATACGCGGCCAAACGACACAGCTACCCGCATCGCCCCTGGCTTCTCTACAGGCACCACTGTGCCACGAAGGCTATGTGGCCCCGGCCATGCATGGGGAGCACTGTATAGGCGCCACCTTCGCACCGGGGGACTCTTCTGTCGATATGCGTACGCAAGACAATGCGGCCAATCTCGCGGCATTGGCCGATGCGCTGCCGGACTGGCGAGACTACATCGCGGCGCTGGACCCGAGCACCCTGAGCGGGCGCGCCGAAGTGCGCTGCGCCTCACCAGATTACATCCCCATGGTCGGCCCCGTTCCGAATCCTCAGGAATTCCGTCTGGACTTTGCGTCTCTGGGTAAAGATGCGCAGCTGGCTCTGGCGCAGCGCGGCACCTATCTCCCCGGGCTTTTCCTCAGCACGGCGCTGGGCTCACGGGGGCTGAGTTACGCGGCGCTAAGCGGCGAGATCGTCGCCAGTCAGCTGTGCGGCGACGCTCCCCCCCTCAGTCGCGAGCTGATGCGGGCGGTTGCTCCCGGCCGCTTCCTGATTCGCGACATCATTCGCGGCAGCAAAGCGCGCCCAAAAACGGCGTCCGCGCAATGAAAGTTCGCAGCGCTCTCGGTACGGGTCTGCGTGACGCGGCGTGTCTGCTCTCGCTGCTGCTGGGCCTCGCCCTCTGCGCCGCCGCTGGAGCAGTAGAACGCTACGGCTACACGGTGCTCGAGAAACGTCCGCAGGCGCGACAAAACTTCGTACAGGGACTGCAGATTTTCGACGGCAAGCTCTACGTCGGAACCGGCAAGTACGGGCAATCCCGCCTGCTGGAGTACGACTTCGCAAGTATGAATCTACTGCGAGAAGTGCAGCTGCCCCCCACGCTTTTCGGCGAGGGCGTTACCCGGATGCAAGACCGTATTTTCCAATTGACCTGGCGCTCAGGCCGACTACTGGTACACGATGCAGACACCTTTCGTTTGCTCCGCGTGGTGCCCATCGGCACGCAGGGCTGGGGGATAACCCACAACGGGACTCAGCTGATCTACAGCGACGGCAGCCACCTTTTGTACTTCCTGGACCCGGACACACTGGCCCAGGAGCGGGTTCTATCCGTCAGCATCAACGGCCAGCCGCTACCGCGCCTGAACGAGCTGGAATGGATCGCTGGCGAAATCTGGGCCAATGTCTGGCAGACAGAGCAACTCGTGCGCATCGATGCCGACAGCGGCGAAGTTATCGCCGTGATAGACCTCAGCGACCTCCTCGATCCGGCTGAACGCCAGCCCGATACGGACGTACTCAACGGTATCGCCTGGGATGCGGCTGAGCAGGCACTATGGGTCACCGGCAAGTCCTGGCCCTGGCTGTATCGCATTCAGCTGGAGCCCCCGGGCGCAGCTGTCGACGCCGGAGCCAGTACCGACAAAAGCGAGCCGCAAGAAGGTTTCTGAGCGATCGGATGAATTCGCGCTAAAATAGCGCTTTTGCTCCCCGGATGCCTTAATGAACAGCCCCAGCCCCGTCCTACCCGTTGCCCACGATGCCTTCCTACCCCTGCGACAGGAGCGTATTGAGTCCCTCAATCTGGTTATCGAGCACTATCAACACCGGGAGACTGGTGCCGTTCACTACCATCTCGCCGCAGATAGCCGCGAAAACGTATTCCTCGTCGCGCTGCGTACAGTCCCCGAGGACTCGCGTGGCGTAGCGCACATCCTCGAGCACACGGCCCTCTGTGGCAGCACGCGCTATCCCGTACGCGATCCCTTTTTTATGATGCTACGCCGCTCCCTGAACACCTTTATGAACGCCTTTACCAGCTCTGACTGGACCGCCTACCCCTTCGCGAGCCAGAACCAGAAAGACTTTGGCAATTTTCACGGCTGGATGAGCTCGACTTTGCACAGGAAGGGCACCGCGTTGAGTTTGCCGATGCGAACAACACGGATAGCGATCTGGTATACAAGGGCGTGGTCTTCAATGAGATGAAGGGCGCGATGAGCTCGGTTCCCTCAACGCTCTGGCACACCCTCTGCCACCATTTATTCCCAACCAGCACCTACCACTACAACTCCGGTGGAGACCCGGAACATATCCCCGAACTCAGCTACGCGCAGCTGAAGCATTTTTACGAAACGCACTACCATCCCAGCAATGCAATGTTTCTGACCTTTGGCGATATCCCGGCGGCAGAGCATCAGACCGTTTTCCATGAAAAAGCACTGCAGCACTTCAGCAAGCTCGAAGAGCGTATCGCCGTGCTGCCCGAGAAGCGACTCGACCAGCCCAGGCAGGTGACGGAGTCCTACGCCTTTGACGAGGACGGATCCACAGACCAGCATACGCATATCGTAGTGGGCTGGCTGCTGGGTGAGAGCAGCAACCTGTACGAGATGCTCGAGACTCACCTGCTGTCCAGCGTTCTTCTGGAAAATAGCGCCTCGCCCCTGCTGCGCGCGCTGGAAACCACGGAACTGGGGACTGCGCCTTCACCACTCTGTGGTCTTGAGGACTCCATGCGCGAGATGGTTTTCTGCTGCGGAATAGAGGGTAGCGAAGCCGAGCACGCGGGCGCGCTGGAGGAACTGGTACTCACGGTGATCACTGAGGTCGCGGAAAACGGCATTGCACAGGAGCAGCTCGAAGCGGTGCTTCACCAGCTTGAACTGCACCAGAGAGAGATCAGTGGCGATGGGATGCCCTACGGGCTCAGCCTGATCCTGCAGGCTCTCGGCCCTGCCACGCACTACGCAGACCCTATCCCGGCACTGGATCTCGAACCGGTAATTGCCCGGCTTCGCCAGGAGATCACCCGCCCGGACTACATCAAGGAACTGGCCCGCAGGCTCCTGCTGGACAACCCGCATCGGGTGCGTCTGGTAATGACCCCGGACAAAGATCTGTCGGAGCAACGCAGCAGCGCCGAGAAAGCGCGTCTTGCCGCCCTGCGCGACAGCCTGAGCGAGGCGGAAAAGGACGCTGTCCGCGAACGGGCTCAAGCGCTGCTCGACAGACAGGCGCAGCAGGATGACCCGGAGATCCTGCCCAAGGTAACCCTCGCCGATGTCCCCGCCAGCCTCCCCCGACTGACCTACCAGGAGTCGCAGATCGGCGGCCGGTCGGTTACTTGCTATGAGCAGGGCACCAATGGACTGGTCTACCAGCAACTCAGCTGTCCCCTGCCAACGCTGAGCGAAGCCGAACTATCGATTCTGCCTCATGTAACCGGAATGGCGGCCGAGTTGGGCCTGGGCCAGGAGGATTACCTGGCGACGCAGCACCGGCAGTCCTCAAGCGTGGGATCGATCAGCCTGTTCACCTCTATGCGCGGCGCTGTAGATGATGAACAACAAGCACAGGGAAGCCTGGTGCTGTCGTCCAAGTCACTGCTGCGCAAGAGTAGCGAGCAAGCCGAGCTCATGCGCGACACGCTGTTGAGTCTGCGATTCGATGAATTGCCGCGCCTTCGCGATCTGGTGGCCCAGCAGCGCGCCCGCCGGGAGCAGTCGGTCACGGGGCATGGTCACAGTCTGGCCATGCATGCAGCCTGTGCGGGTATGAGCTCGCTGGCGCGCCTGCACCATGAACTCTCCGGGCTCGCGGGTATTTCTGCGCTGCGCAAGCTCGACGAAGCGCTCGAGGACAGCGATCAACTGGCGCAGTTTGCGGCACAGCTGGAAACGCTTTACGCACGTCTGCGCGGCGCCGACTGGGAAACACTCATCGTCGCCGAGCCCGGCCGCTCGCAACAGCTGGCGGCAGACAGCGCGCAGATCTGGCACGATCTGCCGCGTGGGGAGGCGAGTCTCTTTGCGCCAGCTGCCCTGCGAGAAACGCGCAGGGAATGCTGGGTCGTTAATTCCCAGGTGAGTTTTTGCGCCAAGGCCTACCCCACCGTTCCCAGTAGTCACGTCGATGCGCCCGCACTAACCGTGCTGGGTGGCTACCTGCGTAATGGCTTCCTGCACCGCACCATCCGCGAACAGGGTGGCGCCTACGGCGGCGGAGCGAGTCATGATCCAAGCATCGCCGCGTTTCGCTTCTACTCCTACCGCGATCCGCGCATAGCGGGCACTCTTGATGACTTCGACGCCAGCCTTGAGTGGATGGCCGGGAGCGATCACAGTCCCG
>JBLIIW010000235.1:0-5292 GCA_047635315.1 Halieaceae bacterium
TTGACGGTGACGATGCGGGCCGCAAGGCCGCCGAGCGGGCACTGCTGACGGCACTGCCGCTGATGAGCGACGGCCGACAGGCGTGCTTTTTGTTCCTGCGCGAAGGCGAGGACCCCGATTCTGTCGTACGCAAGGATGGCGCGGATGCCTTTCACGACCTGATCCGCATCGCACAGCCCCTCGAGGAGTTTCTCTTTGCGAGCCAGGCCAACGGCCTGGAGCTGAGTACCATGGAGGGGCGCGCAAGCCTCAGCAAACGCGCGCTGCCCCTGGTGCGACAGCTCCCCGAGGGCGTATTCCAGCAACTTATGTTCCTGTCCCTCGCGGACCGCACGGGCCTTGAGCTGGAGAGCCTGATGAAGCTGGAAGTTCCCGCCGCGCCGCGAGAACAGCGCCCGGAGCCCAGCTACCGCGAGGAGTACCCGATGCCGGGCGGCGACGTCGGCGCCGGGCACGCGGCGGACGACAACAACCCGCCCCCCGGCGATGACTACCCGGGGCCGATGCCCGGTGAGTATGCGCCACAGGACTATTCCTCCGACGATGAGCACACGAACAGGCCCCGGCAGCGCGACCCCCGGGAGCTCTCCAAAGAGGGCCATGCAACGCTGACGCAATCGGCTATTGCCCTGCTGCTGCACAAACCGGAAATTGCGCAACTGGCCGGCCCCCAGGCTTTTACGGCGCCCCCGGGCAAGGAAGGGGAGCTGCTGCGCGACATACTGGCACTGCTTGCCAAACGCCCGGAGTCGAGTACGGGGATGCTGCTCGGTCACTGGCACGGCACACCAGAGGGCGAGTTGCTGGCGGAACTCGCCGGGCAGGAACGCCTGATACCCAGTTCGGGTATCGAAGCGCAGTTCTCCGATATCACCCGGCGCCTGTCATCGCTGCCCCTGCGCCAGCGCATCGTAGAGGAGATCAACGAGCTGAAAAGCCGGCCCTACGCGCAGCTCAGTGGGGATGACAAAACGCGACTGCGCGAGCTCCTGCACGCGCTGCGAGACCTTGACGTTCGCAGTGGCCCACTGCAAAGCTGAAACAAATCGGCGCCCGCTCCCGCATTATGCCCGTCATGTGCTATACTGGTCGGCTACGTTTCCTACAAATTTTGAGCCTCAGCCTCCCGGCTGGATCAACCACTACAAGGTACCTGATGATCAACGCCGTTAAGCAACAATCGCGTTTGAAGTCCCTGATTGCCAAAGGAAAGGAACAGGGCTACCTGACCTACGCAGAGGTCAATGATCACCTGCCGGAGGACATCTCGGATCCGGATCAGGTCGAAGACATCATCCAGATGATCAACGACATGGGCATTCAGGTCTTCGAGCAGGCTCCGGATGCCGACGACCTGCTGCTGACCGCGGGGGATGGTTCTGCAGATGATATTGCCGCTGCCGAGGCCGCCGCTGCACTCGCCGCCGTAGAAACCGAAGCGGGGCGCACCACTGACCCTGTGCGTATGTATATGCGTGAAATGGGCACGGTGGAACTGCTGACCCGCGAAGGCGAGATCGTTATCGCCAAGCGCATCGAGGAAGGGATCCGCGAACTGCTGGCCGCGCTGGCCTTTTACCCCGGATCCGTAAAGAAGATTCTCGACATCTACGCACTGGTCGCCAAGGAAGAGCGCAAGCTGGCGGATATGTTGGTCGGTTATCTCGATCCGGCAGATCACGTGCCGTCGGCCCAGCAGATCGCTGAACAGCAGGCCAACAAGAGCGAAGACGACGATACCCCCGCCGATACGGGACCTGACCCCGTGGAAGCGAAGAAGCGCTTCACCGCCCTCAAGCGCCAGTACAACAAGACCGAGAAAGTTATCTCGGACCAGGGCCGGCAGGATTCAGCCGCCATCAAGGAAATGGAGAAGCTGGGCGAGCTGTTCAAGTTCTTCAAATTCACCCCGCGCGTTTTCGATCCCCTGAACGACGAAGCCCGCGCCACCCTGGCGAATGTGCGTGCGCAGGAACGTGAAATCATGAACATGGCGGTGCGCCGCTGCGGCATGCCGCGCAAGGATTTTATCAAGTCATTTCAGGGCTTTGAGTCGGACGCCAAGTGGCTCTCACGCTATGCCCGCAAGAAAGACTACGGCACTAAACTGACGGCGCACAAAGAAGATATCCAGCGCGCGCAGCGCCGTATCGGGCAGATCGAAGTAGCAACGGGCCTCAGCGTTACGGAAATCAAGGAAATCAATCGCCGCATGTCCATGGGCGAGGCCCGGGCCCGACGCGCCAAGAAGGAAATGGTTGAGGCCAACCTGCGTCTGGTGATCTCCATTGCCAAGAAGTACACCAACCGCGGCCTGCAATTCCTCGACCTGATCCAGGAAGGCAATATCGGCCTGATGAAAGCGGTAGACAAGTTCGAGTATCGACGCGGCTACAAGTTCTCAACCTATGCGACCTGGTGGATTCGTCAGGCCATCACCCGCTCCATCGCGGATCAGGCGCGCACCATCCGTATTCCCGTGCACATGATCGAAACCATCAACAAGCTGAACCGTATTTCGCGACAGATGCTGCAGGAGATGGGGCGCGAGCCAACGCCTGAAGAACTCGGCGAGCGCATGGAGATGCCCGAGGACAAGGTTCGCAAGGTACTGAAGATCGCCAAGGAACCGATTTCCATGGAAACCCCCATCGGCGACGACGAAGATTCACATCTGGGTGATTTCATTGAAGACCAGACGGTCAACTCGCCGATCGATTCGGCTACCGGCCAGGGCCTTATGGAGGCGACCAAAGACGTTCTCGCCGGGCTCACGGCGCGCGAAGCGAAGGTACTGCGCATGCGCTTTGGTATCGACATGAACACGGACCACACGCTGGAAGAAGTCGGCAAGCAGTTCGACGTTACCCGCGAGCGCATCCGACAGATCGAAGCCAAGGCTCTGCGCAAGCTGCGCCACCCAACTCGATCGGACTACCTGCGCAGCTTCCTGGATGAAAATTCCTGAAACCTGAGCCAGTGGCTAGCCCAATAGAACGGGGCCGAACAGAAACACTATAGGGCCGCTTGATGCGGCCCTTTTTTTTGCCTGGGGCATAGCCGGCCCCGGTGCGGCCAGTAGGCGGGGCTAGCGCTGTCATCCGCGCGGTGTACACTTCGGGGCTTCGTCCCAAAAAGGCCGCCGCCGTGACCCGAAACCTCAATCGCAGAGATCTATTGAAGGTTGGCGCAGGTGGCTCCGCCGTCCTATTGATTGGCGCACAGCTCAACGTGATAGCGCGTGCCGCTGAGATCCATCGCGATGCGGGTGCCTACGTCGCCCTTGACGCGGCAACGGCGGCGACCGTAGCAGCCTACGCTGCGCGCATCCTGCCCACAACGGATACCCCGGGAGCAAATGAAGCCGGCGCCATCTGGTTTATCGATGCGGCGCTGGCGGGCGATCTTGTGGAGGACCTGGCTCTGGTGAAGGCGTCTGCGTCCGCTCTGGACGCCATCGCCGGGGGCGCTTTTGCGCTGCTTGGCGTAGAAGCACAGGACCGCATGATTACGGCCCAGGAGGGTAGTGGATTCTTCGAACTCATGCGCTTCCTGACCTTCGCCGGCAGCTTCACCATGAGCCGCTACGGTGGCAACCGGGGCGAGATCGGCTGGGATATTCTCGGTTTCGAGAGACGACACCATTGGCAGGCGCCTTTCGGATACTACGACCAGGCCGTACATGGCGGCGAGGTGTCCGGATCATGAGCGCTGACTTTAAAAACCAAATCGTAGACTTCGTGATCGTCGGCTCCGGTGCCGCCGGTGGCGTTATCGCCCGGGAACTCTCCCAGGCCGGGCACAGTGTTGTGGTCCTTGAGCAGGGACCCTACCGACGCGCCAGCGACTTCACCCACGATGAGTGGTCGGTGATGTTTCAACAGGAATTCAGCGGCCTCAGCGCCGGGGATGCGCAGACATTCAGACATCGCGAGGGCGAAGACGCGCAAGCGCGCGATTTCGGGATTCCCGAGCCGGCCTACTACGCCCGCGGCGTGGGTGGCAGTACGGTACATTTTTCCGGCAACTACTGGCGCCTGCGACCGGTGGATTTCAAGGAGCAAAGCCTGGTCGGCGACATCGAGGGCGCCACCCTGGCCGACTGGCCCGTGAGCTACGAAGAAATGGAGCCCTGGTACAGCAAAGCGGAATGGGAAATTGGTGTGTCTGGCGCGCCCGGGCCTAAGGACCCGTACCGCTCGCGCCCCTACCCCCTGCCACCCATGCCGGTTAAGTCAGCGGGCGTACTGTTTGAGCGCGGTGCCAAAGCGATCGGGATGACGCCCCAGGTCGCACCGGTTGCCATACTCTCGGAACCCTATCGCGGGCGCCCGGCTTGTGTGAACTGCGGCTGGTGCATCGGTTTTGGCTGTGAAATGAATGCCAAATCGTCGACCCTGGCGACCATGATTCCCGAAGCCGAAGCAACCGGCAACTGCGAAATCCGCCCCCTGTCGACGGTGCATCGTATTGAGGTCGACGATCAGGACCGGGCGCGCGGCGTGATCTATTTTGATGCGGATGGTCGAGAGCAGCAACAGAAGGCACGCAGTGTGGTGGTGGCGGCCAACGGCGCCGAGACACCCAGGCTGCTGCTCATGTCCGCCACCGAGAGACATCCCAATGGCCTTGGCAACCGCAGCGGCATGGTGGGCAAGAACCTGATGTTTAACGCCCACAGCGTTGCGTACGGTCTCTTCGAGCATCCGTTGAATGAGTACAAGGGCATCCAGTGCACACGTATCGCCCTGGACTACTACGATAGCGACGAAAAGCGTGGCTTCTACGGGGGCGGCGCGCTCGATTCGCGCCCGTACCTGAACGGCTACCCGACACTGTTTGCGCTGCAGGGCCTACCCAAGGATGGGCCGCGCTGGGGCGCGGGTTACAAGGCGAAGATGGAGCAGGCCTTCACGCGTAATATGGCTGTCACCACCGCAGCCACCTCATTGCCTATGCTGCGCAATAACGTAACGCTGGATCCGCTGGTAAAGGACGCCTTCGGCCGCCCGGCGCTGCGCATCACCTACGCGGACCATCCCGACGACATGGCCATGTCGCACTTTTTGCAGGGCAAGGCGCTGGCACTGCTGGATGCCGCGGGCGCACAGAGTACCTGGCACAGCGACATTGGCGAGGAAACCGTGGGCGCACATCTCCTGGGCACCTGTCGTATGGGGAATGATCCGGACACTTCCGTTGTGGATAAATGGCACCGCAGCCACGATATCGGTAATCTGTTTATCTGCGATGGCAGCAGTCTGGTGACCTCCGGTCGCGGACAGCCCACCT
>JBLIIW010000236.1:0-5292 GCA_047635315.1 Halieaceae bacterium
CTTGCAGGCGTCGGCCGCTTGAAGAATACGGAGTTTGTACTCCGGTTTGAACGTGCGATGAGTGCGCTTCTCTAGCGCGGACTCGGGCTCCACCTGCGTGTCGGGTAGGACTGATGGATCTTTGGGCACTGTGCGTAATCCTGTTTTCATAACCCTGAAATCTATGTTATCCCATCAGGTGACCGTCTGGGATCAGGTTGACACACAGGGATACATAGCTTTCTGCGCGATTGAGGAGATTGGCTACAGAGAGATCGTGATCCCGCTGCCCCGCTTCGCTCAATAATCTGTCCGATTAGTGTCCGCAGCACTCGCCTGCGGACACTTTTAGACACATTTAATTCCAGTATATTCTGGTAAAACAATGACTTAGCTATTGGCACGGAACTTGATCATCTATTCCTATCGATAGCGATAGATTTGGCTCCGTGATGATTAAAGATACGTCCATGCAAGACATCCCGCTCAGCGCTCAGCGGGCAGCCACGTCAGTGTGGCGCAAGCGCGCACCGTGGATAGCCCTGCTCCTCGGCGGATTGCTGGTGACGATGTTCGCCTATCCAGCGATTGAACGCTGGAGCAGCGCCGGCCTGACCCTGGACGCATCGCGGCTGAGGCTCGCTACGGTGGAACGTGGGGCGTTCGTCCGTGATGTCTCGGTGCAGGGGCAAATCGTCGCCGCAGTTCGCCCGGTTCTGTTTTCCCCGGAAGATGGGCGCGTGACCACACTGGTGCGTTCAGGCGACAAGGTGGCAGTCGGCGATCTGCTGGCAGAAGTTGAAAGCCCCGAGCTGCTGAGTCAGCACCAGCAGGAGCAGGCCACGCTACAAAAGCTCGATACGGAGCTGGCGCGACAGGCTATTGAAGCGCGGGTCGAGAAACTGAAGCAGAAGGAATCCGTGGACATTGCACGGATGGATCTGGTCGCGGCGCAGCGGGAATTGCGGCGGGCAAAGATCGCCCATGACAACAACGCCATTTCTTTACAGGACTATGAGAAAGCGGTCGACGACGACAATCGGGCCAAGGCGCTCTATGAGCACAAAGAAGAAGAGGTGGTCCTGAGCGCGGAGCGCTTAAAGCTTGAGCTGAGCATCCTGAACCATGCTTTCACGCGACAGCGGCTGTTGGTGGAGGAGTTGGATCGCAAGGTGGCGGAACTGCGTATCACTTCCCCGGTGAACGGTGTGATCGGCAACCTGGCAGTGGAGCAAAAATCGATTGTGGCCCGATACCAGCCGCTTCTCACGGTGGTTGATATGAGTGCCTATGAGGTGGAGGCACAGGTGCCGGAAGCTTATGCCGGTGATCTGTCCCAGGGCATGTACGCGGAGATCGACTTCTCCGGAGACAAGTATGCAGGCGAACTGTCGGCCATCTCGCCACAGGTAGAGAGCGGCCAGGTGCGCTGTCGAATTCGGTTCAAAGGCGTTAAGCCCGCGGGCTTACGACAAAATCAACGCGTTACATCGCGCATTCTTATCGACTCCAGATCAAACGTCTTAATGGTTGCCCGAGGGCCCTTTATGCAAAGCGGCGCTCGCGGTTTCGTCTATCTGGTAGAGGACGATATGGCTATCAAGACACCGTTCGAGGCCGGCATGAGCAGCGTTGGGAGAGTAGAGGTGCTCGCCGGACTCAGCGCAGGTCAAGAGATCGTAATTTCCTCCGTTGATGCCTTTAAGGGCCACGACTCGGTCATGTTGCTCAGGTGAGTTGCTCATGAACTGCTGCTGTAAAATTTATTCAAACACCACTATCACCACGGGAGATAGCTGAATGTTGTCGATGAAGCATGTATCCAAGATATTCCAGACCGACCTGATCGAAACACACGCGCTCCGGGACTTCAGCCTTGATGTTGAGCGTGGGGAGTTTGTTGCGGTCACCGGACCCTCGGGTTCCGGCAAGACCACGTTCCTCAACATCGCGGGCTTGCTTGACCCCTTTGAAAAGGGCGAATACACCCTGGATGGTGTTGATGTGAGCCGTTTGAATGACGATGAGGCATCTAGGCTGCGTAACGAGAAGATCGGCTTTATTTTTCAGTCCTTCAATCTCATTCCAGACCTGAACCTGTTCGACAACGTCGATGTGCCCTTGCGCTATCGCGGCTTTAACGCCGCGGAGCGCCGGAAGCGAATTGAGGAGGCGCTGGAAACCGTGGGCCTGGCCGGCCGCATGCGCCATCTCCCGTCCCAGCTATCGGGCGGGCAACAGCAGCGGGTGGCGATTGCCCGGGCCCTGGCTGGGGAGCCAAAGATACTGTTGGCAGATGAGCCGACCGGTAACCTGGACTCGCTGATGGCGCGGCAGGTGATGGAGCTACTGGAAAGCCTCAATGAGGCGGGTGCGACCATTATCATGGTAACCCACGATGCCGATCTGGCGCGCCGCGCACGCCGCAATGTTCACGTGCTGGATGGTCGGGTAGACGACTACACGGTGTACGACAGCCTGGAAAAGACCCATAGCGCCACGGCCGAGTCGGTCCAATCCGTCGAGCAACTTCGTTCTCAAGCGGGGGCCTAGCATGTTCGCCTATCACTTTCGGATGGCCTGGCTCTCGCTCAGGAAAACCCCGGTATTGTCCGCCCTGATTGTCAGTGCTATTGGCCTCGGCATCGGGGTTTGCATCAGTATCCTGACCGTTTATTCGTTGATGAATACCGATCCCGCTCCGGCAATATCCCATCGCTTGTTCACCTACAAGTTGCATAACCAGGCAGCCTTGATGGATGGCCAGAGTGCTGACGAAGCGACAGAGATGGTCGGCTATAGAGATGCGCTGAATCTCCTGTCTTCAGATATACCGGTGCGCCAGAGCCTTCACTACCAAACGGCGGCGGTTTTCTATCCCGCTGGGGCGCAACAAACGCCCTTCAGTGATGAAGTCCGTCTGGCAACCGCGGGGTTCTTTGCTACGCACCGGGTCCCCTTTCTGTACGGTAGCCACTGGTCCGCGAGCGACGAGCAACGCGGTGTCTATCAGGTTGTACTGACCCGGGAGTTAAACGAACAGCTATTCGAAGGCAGGAGCAGCATCGGTGAAGAGCTTCGTATCGGCGAGCATATCTTCAAGGTGGTGGGTGTCATGGATCACTTCAAACCGACGCCCCTGTACATGGAGCTCGACGGCGGTAGCTTTAGGGAAATGTCCGGTGCGTTTATCCCCTTCTCGCTCACGTCCGAATTAGGCATGAATAAAAAGGGCGGTAGCACTTCCTGTAGTGGCGACCCGGATGGAGACGACTGGCAGTCGTTTCTAGAGGCGGAATGCCGCTGGATTCATCACTGGGTAGAGCTGGAGGATGAAGGCAGTGTGAGCGCATACACTGAATTTCTGGACAACTATGCAATGAGCCAGCGCCAATACAATCGATTTATGGGGCCCTTTGAGAATGAGATTCACGACGTGCCTGGCTGGCTCCGCGACCAGCAAGTGGTCAACGAGGACTATAAGATTCTGTTGGGCGTGGCATTTCTCTTTTTGCTGGTCTGTTTGCTGAATTGCATCGGCCTTTTACTGGCGAAGTTTCTCGGTAAGGTCGGGGAGATGAGTTTGCGCCGGGCAGTCGGTGGCTCACGAAAAATGATCTTCAGGCAGCACCTGGTAGAGGTGTCCCTGATCGGACTTCTGGGTGGTGCCGTAGGCCTTGCCCTCGCGCTGGCGGGTCTGGTCGGTATTCGCGGGCTCTATCGCAATTATGAGCAACTAACGCACTTGAATATTGATTTGGTACTGCTGGCGATCGTGCTCGCGGTGGGCTCTACGCTGCTGGCGGGCCTGTATCCCGCCTGGCGAATATGTCGATTACCCGTTTCCCGCTACTTAAAAGACCAATAGACAGGACTATCTCATGGAAATTGGACCCATCTTACGCGCCATGTGGCGCAACAAAACGGGCGCGTGCCTGATTGCGCTGCAGATTGCGCTTACCCTGGCAGTAGTCGTGAACTCCCTGTTTATCATTAACGGCCGTATAGAGAAAATGCAGCGCCCGGTTGGTGTCGACGCGGAGAATATTTTTTCCATGCGCACGGTGCCCCTGGCCAATGATCTTAATGTAGAAAACTTCATCAGGAATGACTTGAGGGAGATTCGCGCACTACCGGGTGTATTGGAAGTCACGCCGATTCTCACCTATTTACAAAGCGGCAGTTCCAGAATGAGTTCCTACCGGGCGATGCCGGAGAAGAACGACGATATGGAGGTTTTGGCCAATATCAATTTCGTCGATGAACGGGGGCTTGAAGCTCTGGGTGCCCGGTTAATCGCCGGACGCTTTTTCAGAGCCGATGAAATCCAGTACATCACAGAGGGCTTCAGAGGTATGCCGGATAAGGTGGTGGTTTCTGAGTCAATGGGCAGAAAGTTTTTCCCCGAGGGAGATATGGTGGGTAAGACTATTTATTACAGCACCTCGGCCCAGGCAATTACTATTATTGGCGTGATCTCAGATGTTGCTGCCGCGTGGATGGCCGTAGAACTTCCCTTTTTTGAGAACACCTACTACAACTTCATGCTGCAGCCCTACATTGAGTACGATGGCGCCGCCCGGTACTTGATTCGGGCCGAAGAGGGGCAGCTGGATTCGGTGATTCCCGAGGTGGAGAAGACGCTGCTGCAAGCCGAGCCCAATCGCCTGATTAGCGCGGTCTACACCCAGGCAGAAGTGCTCGAGCGCAGCTACTCCAGCGATCGTGCGACCCTGTTGATCCTGGTGACGGTTATGAGCTTGATGATAGTGATTACTGGTCTTGGGATCGTCGGCCTGGCGTCTTTTTCAGTGAGCCAGCGCACCCGGCAAATTGGAACCAGACGCGCTCTTGGTGCTCGCAAGCGCGATGTACTGCGTTATTTTTTCCTGGAGAACGTGCTTCTAACCAGCATCGGCGTAGTCATCGGCGGTGCCTTAACCTACTTGCTAAGCTACCTGCTGTTAACGCAATTTGGCGGCGAGCGCCTGGATCCCCTGTACTACCCTGTTGGGGTTGTTATGCTCTATGTGCTGGGCCTGGTCGCTGTTTACGGGCCGGCGCAGAGGGCGGCTTCGATTCCGCCTGCCATTGCCACCAGAACGGTGTAGCCAGGTGAATCTGTGAGTTCAATTCTGATCATCGATGACAATGAGGCCGTTTGTTCGGCACTGGAAATTCTGTTGTCCCTGTACGATCTTTCCTGCGTGGTCGTGCATAGTCCCCAGGCGGGTCTTGCTGCGCTGGAGTCCAGGGTTATCGATCTGGTCATTCAGGATATGAACTTCAGTGAGGACACGACTTCCGGTAGGG
>JBLIIW010000237.1:0-5268 GCA_047635315.1 Halieaceae bacterium
CAAGCGAATAGCTGGCGGCATCTGGACAGCGCAACAAACGCGCCCGCAGGCGAAAGGACAGGCGAAGAAATAAAGAAGCGCAGGCAGATAGCAAGACCAGAACGGGCGGGAGCGGTACGATTGCGAATGGTTACAGATAGCAGCATCGGACAACGCCTGCAGAACCCCGGCACTGCTTCGGGGAGCCGTAGCTCCAAAGACCTCTCTGGACACAGCAAGATCTCTGTGTCCATGCATTTTGTGCGCGCGGTGCTCAGGCACTGCCTGCGTATGGGCGTCGACCCCCTGCCCCTCTTACGCCGTCAACGCATACCACCGCGCCTATTGCGTGAGCTGCGGGCCCGGGTGAGCGTCCAGCAGTTTGCCGACCTGCAAACCAGCACCATGCTCGCCATGGGCGATGAGAGCCTTGGTTATAGCACCAGGCCCATCCCGCTGGGCACCTGGGACATGATGTGCCACGCGGTCATCCACAGCCATACGCTCGGACAGGCACTGCACCGCTACTGTCGCTTTTTCCAGATCATGGATGGGGGCCTTCCGCTGCAGCTCCTGCACCGGGAGGATGACGCGCTAATCACAATGAACCCGGCCGCAGCCGCTCGCGGCTCCTATTTTGCGGAACTGGCCTTGCTGAATACCCACCGCTTTGGCTGTTGGCTGGTTCAGGAAGAGTTACCCCTGAAAGCTGTCTGCTTCCACAACCGCGCTAGCGCGGATGCCCTCGACTATCGGCACATGTTCCTCGCCAACCCGGTCAGCTTTGAACAGGAATACACGGGAATCAGCATGGCCCCCTCGCTGCTCGACAAACCGCTAAGCCAGACACCGGAAACCCTGCGCCGCTACCTGCGCCATCCCACACTGCTGATGCTTACGCAGAACTACGACGTCAGCTGGACCGGACGGGTGCGCGTCCAGTTACGCCGGGATATGCTGCAGATGCCTGAGTTGACCGATGTCGCCCAGCGCCTGGAGATGCATCCGCAAACACTGCGGCGCAGGCTCGCCAGCGAGGGCGCCACTTTTAAGCAGATAAAGAGTGACATGCGCAGAGACACGGCTCTACACTTTCTCGGCAAACGCTCGCTCAGCGTCGAGGAAGTGGCGCATCGCGCGGGTTTCTCTGAGGCCAGTGCGTTTATACGTGCTTTCAAGAACTGGACGGGGCTTACCCCATACGCCTACCGTAAGGGATTGTGATGACATGGCCCAGGGAGGGATTTTCCATGAAACGCTGGCTCTCATTCCCGCTGCGCTGGATCGGCTGGGCATACCTGCTCTACCTTACGCTGGCTCTTTTTCTGATTCTACCCGCGCTGAACGTGCTCGCCCCGCGCCTGATCAAGGAGCAGTTCAACCGAGATTTTCGCAGCGAGCTGATCCTCTTCAACCCCTTTAGCCTTGCCCTGGAGGCCCGGCGGGCTAGCCTTAGTGAGAAGGGAGGCCACCAGCCCCTCGCCTTTAAAATCCTGCGCGTCAACCTGTCAATCTCCAGCCTCTGGGAGCCGGGGATCGTGCTGGACGAATTGCTGCTGGACGAACTGGACATACATCTCCTGCGCCACGCCGACGGCCGGTTCCACTTCGATGATCTACTCACCGATGAGCGCGAGGATGACGACAAAATCCACAGCGAAACGGCAGCAGTACCGGGAATCACCATCCGCCGCATCGAGATTGACGCCCACACACTGCGCTATACGGATGCCACTCGACCGGGCCCGTTCAGCACGGCACTGCGCGATATCAACATCCGAACCAACGACCTCAGTACGGTGCCAGAACACCAGGGTGACGGGGAACTGCTGCTTATTGGGGAAACCGGTGGGGAGCTGCGCTGGCGCGGTGACATGGATATAGCGGATGGACGCAGCAGCGGATCGCTCACGCTAAAGAATATCGACCTCACCCATGCCTGGCGCTACAACGCCGGCGATCTTGCCTTCGTAACCCAAAGCGCGCGTTTCGACGCGGACCTGAACTACCGCGTGTCCTGGAGTGGCGAGCCCCAGGTCGAGATCGATGGCAGCCGCCTGCGCCTGCACGCTACGGATATTGTTCCTGCGGACGCGAATACGCGGCCAAATACCCGCGTGTCCCTGGACGAAATCGTCCTGGACGGGATTAGCGTGCGCACGGTCGACAGAACTCTGGCGATCAGCACTCTGGGCATCGCAGGCCTGCACCTTGAGGGCTATGACGAGAACAGCGATATCAGTCTTGTGGAGATGTTCATGCCCCCGGCCCCAGGGGGCGGCGAAGAAGAAGCAGACACTGCGCCCGGGGAACCCCCGCAAAGTGACGATGCGGGAACCTGGACCCTCACCCTGGACTCAATGACATTGGCAGACAGTTCCGTGAGCTGGCGCACCATGCATCTCGCGCCGGAAGTTATGCGTATCGAACCCATCACCTTCAGTGCCCGGGGACTGCGCTGGCCAGCCCTGGCCCCGGCAGACTTCGAGCTCGCCCTCGCAGTCAATGGGGAGAGCGAGCTGGACCTGAGCAGCACCCTGCATATCGGATCCGGAGACGGAGACCTATCCCTGGACCTGCAACGCTGGCAGCTCGAGTGGCTCAATCCACTGGTCAACCAGCAGGCCAGAACAGATATACGTCGCGGCTCAGTGTCTGTGAACGGCACCGCGAAGCTGAACGCATTTGCGCCGCAGCAGATTAACGGTGAGCTGCAGGTACTGGATCTGGCGACCGAGCTTCAGGAAACCGGGGAGATCGCCTTCGCCCTCGCGCAGTTGGCCGTGAACAAGATTCAGGTGGACATACCGGCACAGACCGTGCGCATCGCTTCCGTGGAGTTGCAAAAACCTGCGGGCTCCCTGCATATTCTTGAAGATGGCCGGGTGAATATCAACGGGGTCATCCGCGGGGCCGAGGAAGCAGATTCGCCGCAGGATGCAGTTGCCGAAGAGGAAGGCGAAAATACTGCACAGGATCCTTCGAAGGAGACCTCAACTCCGGGCTGGGTGGTACAGATCGATCACACAGCGCTGCGTGAAGGGCGACTCGACTTCGCCGATGATTCCCTGCCGCTACCCTTCAAAGTCATGATCGAGTCCATCGATGCGGACCTCAACGATCTTGACAGCAATGCCGTAAAGCCCCTGAATGTGAAACTGACCGGCGCTGTGGACGGCTACGCGCCGGTGCTGATCGAAGGCAGCGGCAACCCCTTCGCCGAGTCTCCGGACGGGGAGCTGGCTTTCAGCTTCCGCGGGATCGACATTGCGACCATGTCGGCCTATTCGGGCACCTACGCGGGCTACGCGATCGACAGCGGCTCCCTGAGTCTGACCCTGGGATACCGCATCGACGGGTCGCGCCTCGACGGCGAAAATCATATCGTGATCTCCCAGATGCAGTTGGGCGATCGCATAGAGAGCGACCGTGCACTCGACATCCCACTGAAACTGGGACTTGCATTACTTACGGACACACGAGGGGTCATTGACCTGTCGGTGCCCATCAGCGGCTCGGTGGATGATCCTGAGTTTTCACTGGGCGGTGTCATCGGAAAAGCCATCGCCAATGTGATCATCAAGGCGGTCACCGCCCCCTTCAGCCTGCTCGCCAGTCTCGTGGGCAGTGATGAGGATCTGGAGAATATTGCCTACGAAGCGGGCTCCGCAGCACTCTCCGGCAATGCACGGAAAAGCCTTGGCGCGCTCGCCGGCGCGCTCGCCGAGCGCCCGCAGCTACGGCTACAGGTTGCCGGCGGCGCGGACCCGGTGGAAGATCGATCGGCACTACAGTGGCAGCAGCTTCGAGAAAGCATGCTCAGCGATGGTCTGACAGAGGTATCCATCGACACTCGGGACGAATCTTTGAAAGGCTGGCTCGACCAACGTTATCAGCAGCTGGGGCGTCCCCTGCCGGCGGCGAGCGAAGATGAACAGAGCCTTGCGCAAAACATCGTCGCGCAGATTGCTGAACTAAAAGAGCTTGTTAGCCTGACGCCGGGCGCGCTTCCCGAACTGGCGACAGCTCGGGCCGCGGCGGCCAAGCGCGAACTGGTCAACGCAGGCGCTGTGGACGCAGCCCGCGTGGCCATAAGCTACGACCCGGAACTACGCAGCGCCGGGATCAAGATGCTGTTGGACGGCTGACCCCGCCCCCAGCAGCAACCGACCGGAGTCGGGTTTTTCCGGCCAGCTACTGTGCGTCGGCGACCTTCAGTGAATCTTGCAGAGCCCGTTTTACAAACTTGCCGTTGGCATTGCGCGGCAGGGGCTCGTCGAGAAGCCACAGGTAGCGAGGAATCTTGTAAGGCGCCAGATACTGCTTGCAGTGCGCCCGCAGCGATTCCGCGACCACGGTCTCTCCCGGCTTTACGTAAACGGCCGCACCCACCTCCTCCCCAAGACGTTCATCCGGGACAGCGAAAGCGGCACACTCGGCCACCGCATCGTGGTGAAACATGGCGTTCTCAACTTCGGCGCAATACACGTTTTCGCCACCTCGCAGTACCATGTCCTTGGCCCGGTCCACGAGGTAGATAAATCCATCCTCGTCGAGATAGCCGATATCTCCGGTGTGCAGCCAACCGTCAACGATGGACTCTGCGGTGGCTTCCGGGCGATTGAGGTAACCGCCGATAACCGGTGCGCCGCGAACCAGTAGTTCACCGATTTCCTTTGGCCCCAGCGCAGCGCCCTGGGCATCGACGCATTTTGCCTCGAAGGTCGGCATCGCCGGCCCGACGCTGGTCGGTCGATCCAGGAAAAACTCCATCCCAAGCGCGGCAATAATGCCGCAGGTCTCGGTCATCCCGTAGCCCGTGTTGGGGCGGGTCCCGGGCATCGCCTTGGGCACTTTGCCCACCAGATCCGGCTGCATAGCTGCTCCGCCACCGCCGATGCTCTTTAGAGAAGACACATCCCTACTGCTGAAATCCGGGTGATTCATTATCTCTCGGGTCATCATCGGCACGGCGCTAAAAGCCGATATCTTCTCCTTTTCGATCAGACGCAAGGCTTCTGCAGCATCCCACTTGTACATGTGGACCAGGCACCCGCCGACAAGTGTCGTCACCTGAGCCACGCAGTTATTTGCCGTAACATGAAACAGGGGCGTGGCTACCAGTGCCCGCACGGGTTCGGGGATGCCCGCGGCCTGCGGTGTAGAACCCGCTGCATAGGCGAGCGCCATCGGTTGCGCGGTGTTGATAAAGGCCACGTTCATGATGTTGTTCACGCACCCGCGGTGCGTCAGCTGAGCGCCCTTGGGGCGCCCGGTCGTGCCAGACGT
>JBLIIW010000238.1:0-5189 GCA_047635315.1 Halieaceae bacterium
TTATCGCCATAGGGATGTGCGGTTTCAGTTACAGTGGGGCCCAGTTTAAGTCTACGCACTATAGCTGCTGACGGCTCAATGCACAGGCGGGCTGTTTCGCAGTATAAAGAAGGGTTTTTGCGGAGAGTTTCCATGAATGCGCTGTTTGATGAGATTCAAAACCGTTGGCGCGCACTCTTTGAGCGTCTGGCGGCCGGTGATGACGCGCCGCCGGCACAGCGCCTGCGACTTGAGGGACTTATGGAGGCTGCGGTGCTCACGGGTGCAGCCGACGTCGCAGAGCTACGTGCGGCCATGGCGCGAGTGCATCTGGAGGTTTTTGCAGAAACCTTCGCGGCCCGACTCGGCGAAGACTGGGAGCAAGCGCACCCCTTCCCACAGATTCCCGCTTTTGCCCAGTGCGCTCCCGTATCGCCCGCCGGCGCGGATTGACTATAATTTCGCCCTCGGCGCGGGGGCGTGACGCCGGTGCCACGCTGTCCAACCTTTAGCCATCAGGAAGCCCATGCCATGTTACTGAACGCACGTCTCGGCACAATAGGGCTTATCGCCGTGGTATGGGCAATGGGGCTGGTCGCCTGCAGCACCACGCTGACGGCAACCAGTGACTTCGATAGTCGCTTTGACTTCAGTGAGGTGGGCAGTGTTGTGATACTACCGATCGACCGCACCACCCCCGCTGAGAAACTGATCAGTGACATGCAGGTGACGCGGATCAACACCGCCCTAAAAGTCGAGCTCGAGGCGCGCGGCTACCGGGTGGTTGATCAGACTTCTGAGGCGGACCTGCAACTCGTCTGGCATCTGGTTACCCGGGAGAAAACCGACATCCGCTCCTATAACGCCACTAGCGCGTACAACTGCTGGCGCTGCGGCCCGCCGGTCTCCGATGTCAGCGTGCGTCAGTTCACGGAGGGAACCTTTGTGGTTGACCTTATTGACCCGGCGCGTAGTCGGTCGGTCTGGCGCTCGATGATTCAGTCACAGCTCAGTGCAAAGCCGGACCCGGAAAAGGCGGCGAGCAATCGGGCGAAGGCCGCCAAGGCCATTTTCGCGCCCTTTCCCCCGGTGCCGGAGTGAGCACCCATTACGAGAGCTACCGTCGCGAGTACACCGCCGGCGGGCTGCAGGCGGCGGATCTGGACGATTCGCCCCTGCGGCAGTTTGAGCGATGGCTGGAGCAGGCACTTAACGCGGGCCTGGCTGACCCCACCGCAATGGCCCTGTCGACCGTCGACGCCGAAGGGCGCCCCTGGCAGCGTATTGTGCTGCTCAAAGGTCTCTCCGACGACTGCTTCGTTTTCTATACCAACTTTGGCAGCGACAAGGCGCAGGCTATAGCCGGCGATCCGCGCGTCTCCCTTCTTTTTCCCTGGAATGAGCTGGATCGACAGGTGATCGTCGGTGGGCGTGCGGAGCGTATGAGTCTGGCGCAATCGGCCAGTTATTTTCTTTCACGCCCGAGAGAGAGTCAGATCGCCGCCTGGGCATCGCGACAGAGTCGGCCCATTGCCAAGCGTGCACTGCTCGAGGAAGAAATACGCAAGCTGCGTCGCAAGTTTGCCGACGGCGAAGTCCCGCTTCCTGATTTCTGGGGTGGCTACCGCGTGCGTCCAGAGCGCATTGAGTTCTGGCAGGGGGGCGAGCATCGCTTACATGATCGCTTTCGCTACGAGCGCACCGCTGCCGACAGCTGGGATATACGACGACTACAGCCCTAGTAAGGCCTCGCGCCGATGTGACGAGACAGTCCTAGCTGCGTACGCGGCGTCGTTCGAAGTAGTGTGGTTCGCCGGGAATACCCGCCAGTCGGCGCCGCAGCATGTCCAGCCCTGCGGCCGACACCATGGTCTGGAACAACATCCGCTCGACCGGCCAGCACAGGCAGACGGTTTCAATCGAGTTGGCGTCGCCCCAGGCCAGCCACGCGGTACCGGTCGGCTTGTCTGCACTGCCGCCGCCGGGGCCCGCTATGCCGGAGACCGCCACGGCCAGGTCAGCGTCTGTGGCCTGTAGCACGCCGAGAAGCATTTCCCTGACGGTTTCCTCGCTGACCGCGCCATGTTGTTCAAGGGTCGATTCGCGTACTCCCAACAGCCGTTTTTTCAATGCGTTGGAGTAGCTGACGATGCCGCCGGGAAAAACCTCTGAAGCTCCCGCGATCTGTGTGATCATGGCCGCAATGCTGCCGCCGGTGCAGGACTCGGCGCAGCTGATCTGCCGTCCCTGTTCGCGCGCCAGTTCAATCACTCGACCCGCCAGTCGGATGTCACCCTCACCGATAATATGATCGCCAAACAGGGCCTCGAGTTTTTCCCGACAGGCGGCTCGTTCCGGTAGCGCCGCCTCGTTTTCCACGCTCAGCTTGATTTCCAGCTGCGGTGCGCCAGCCCTGAAACTCAAGGCCACGCTCGCGGGCCAGTCGGGATGGTGATCGTCAACCAGCTGCTGCGCGGTGGATTCCCCGATGCCGAAGGTCTGCAGGCGCAGGACCAGTCGCTGCTGCGATACCGGGAAGCGCGCGGCAAGCAAGCTACTCAGGGCCGGCAGCATGGCGCGCAACTCGCCGGGTACGCCGGGCGTGCAAATCACCAGGCATCCCTGTACCTCTGCACTGAACCCGGGCGCACTGCCCACCGGGTTGTCGATCAGCTCGCAGCCCTGCGGCAGGATCGCCTGCTTGCGGTTCGCCGCGTTGACCTGCAGCCCGCGCTGCTCACACCAGTCGCGCAGCTGAGTCAGCGCTTGCGGGTGTTCCACTAGCGCAATGCCAGCCGCTTCCGCGACCACCTGGGCGGTCAGGTCATCGACCGTGGGTCCCAGGCCGCCGTTAATCAGGAGTACATCGGCACTGGCGCAGATGGTCTCCAGCTCCGCGATCAGCCGCCGTCGATCGTCGCCCAGGGTGACGCGCCGGCTCGGGGCAAGACCCTGCTTTGCGAGGTGCTGCGCGATCATGGCGGAATTGGAGTCCACCGTATCGCCGCTCATCAGTTCATCACCGGTGAGCAGAAGCTGAACGCGGACTGTTTTTTCAGACATGCGCTAGTGAATCTCCGTGGTAGTCGATGGGCGCTCGGCGGAAACATAGCATAGCAGTGCAGGCCCGGAAGGTAATCGCGCTGCTGGCTGACAGCGCGGCGGGCCTTGGCTACACTCTTCGCACGGTATTTCCCTATTGTGTCGCAGGCAGGAAGGATTCTTATGAAGCGAGTGGTATTCAACCAGAAAGGTGGCGTCGGCAAGACCAGCATCACCTGCAATCTCGCCGCGATCGATGCCGCGAAGGGGCGTCGCACCCTGGTGATCGATCTGGACGTGCAGGGCAACACGACGCATTATCTGGTGGGTGAAATCGATGCGGAAGCCTTTCCCGCAGAGGCTCAGGGGGTTTGCGGGCTGTTCAAGCAAACCGTGGGCTCTCGGCGGATGAGCCGTAATCCGGACGCTTTTGTCTGGGAGACGCCCCATGAAAACCTCTTCCTCATGCCGTCCAGTCCGCTGCTCTCGGAGCTGGAGCGTGAGTTGGAGGCGCGCTACAAAATCTATAAGCTCCGCGATGCCCTGCAAAAGCTGGACACGGAGTATGACCGGGTCTATATCGATACTCCGCCCAACTTTAATTTCTACTCAAAGTCGGCGTTGATCGCAGCAGATAGCGTACTTATCCCCTTCGATTGCGACAGTTTCGCACGTCAGAGTCTGTATGCGCTGATGGAGAATATTGCTGAGTTGCAGGAAGATCACAACGAGGACCTCAGGGTGGAGGGTATCGTCATCAACCAGTTCAACAGCCAGGCGCGGTTGCCGGGCGAGCTGGTGGCGGAGCTGGAGGAGGAGGGTTATCCGGTCCTGTCCAGCTACCTCAGCAGTTCCGTGAAGATGAGGGAATCACACTATCTTCATCGTCCCCTGGTGGACCTGGCGCCGTCGCACAAACTCACCCGGCAGTATCTGGATCTACACGCGGAACTTGATCGGCGCTGACAGCAGGCGAGCGCCCTGTTGGCGTGCCGCCGCCGCATGGATCATACTGGGTTTATGAACGACCCTATGGCTTTACAGGTTTCGGTGGCCGGTACCCGGCGCCTCGCACCGGATGAAGCGGTCCAGCAGCTGTCGGGCCTGCTGGCCGGTGAGAGCGATCTGGTGGCCAATAGCGCCAACTTTAGTGCGTTCCTCAATACACTGTTCGACGAGCTGAACTGGGTCGGCTTCTATTTTCTGCGGGGCGATGAGCTGGTACTGGGTCCTTTCCAGGGCATGCCGGCCTGTGTGCGCATTCCGATTGGCCGCGGCGTATGCGGCACCTGTGTCGCGACTGGTGCAACCCAGCGTGTCGACGATGTGCACAGATTCCCGGGTCATATCGCCTGTGACATCCGCTCGCGCTCGGAGCTTGTAGTGCCTGTGTATGCGGGCGAGGCCGTGGTTGCGGTAGTCGATATGGATAGCCCCCTGGCGGGGCGTTTCAGCCTTGAAGACCAGCGTTATGTAGAGGTCCTGGTGGATGAGTTTGTCAGGCTTCAGTTCGCCTGAGGCGCGGCTTGTACCCCGCGCTCTTTGTCCGTTGATCGCGTGGGGACGCCTTCTTCCGCTCCTGTTCGCCCTGTTGTGCGGCTGCGCCGCTCTGCCCGAGTGGCGCTTTGACGCGGCTCAAGTGCCGTCGCTGCAGTACGACGGTCGCGTTTACACGGTGGGCGACGCCCGCGCCCAGGTGCAGACGCCAGATCTGTTGGCCCTGAATGACGAGATGCGCGAATTCGTAGCGCTGCATACGAGCCACAGCTCCAATTCCCGCAACCGACTGCTGGCCCTGCACTCCGCCATCAAAAGCCCGGGGATACTGGATATGCAGTACGACCCCTACGCCGAGGGGGACGCCCGCACGGTGTTTGCGCGGGGCCGCGCAAACTGCCTGAGTTATGCGCATCTTTTTGTGGCTATGGCCCGCGAGTCGGGCCTCGATGCGCGCTATCAGTGGATGGAGATACGTCCGGAGTGGCAGCGTATCGGTGAGCGCGTGGCGGTGCGTTTGCATGTCAATGTCCATGTCCGTGCCGGGGGCGAGGAGTATGTGATCGATATCGATCCGCTTAATCGCCATGATGTAGCCGGCACGCGACAGATCAGCGATCGCGATGCGCGGGCTCTCTTTCACAACAACAATGCGATGATGGCGCTGGCGG
>JBLIIW010000239.1:0-5165 GCA_047635315.1 Halieaceae bacterium
GTCTGGCACATGGCTTTGTTCCACTCTACTGCGTAGTGCCGTCCAAAATCTAGCCCGTCAGCGCCGGCGGCGCCAGCTAAATCGGCTCCCGGGAGCCATTGAACCTGCTCTCCCACGACCGGAGCACAGGCGTATACTCATGACGATTGACAAAAACGTACCCGGAGAGAGCAAATGAGCAGAGTTCGCAGCGCAGGCAGATTAGCGCACTGGGTGAGAATAACGCTGTTCGGACTGGCGGTCGGTGTGCTGCCGGCAGCCCAGGCTGACACCGTCGAGGTGCTCAGTCGCGATCCGGCAGCCTTCGCCGTTCTTGGCACTATCAACATCGATCGCGACTGGATGGCCGATGCACTCACAGACGGCGACTATGCAACGGTCGCCGAGTTACTGGGAGAGGAAGGCGCAAAACTGAACGCGGATGGGGTGCTGCTCCTGAATCATCGCGGAAAGATAATTCGCCCAAAAAGCCTCATAGCTGTTGAGGGCGATCGGGCCGCCGCAAAAGAATGGGTGGCGCGGATTCAGGTGATCGCCGCAGTCAGTATCACCCATCGCTAGCTGAGCCTCAGCGGGCAGGCGGGTCTCAGCAGCTAGTGATTTACACCCAGGGCCTAGCTCTTGGCTTTCTTGGGCTTTTTCCCAGGCATTTTCTTCGCCGCTGAGCCGCTATCCGGCAGCGCATCTCGCCGCTTCGCTCCCTTGCCAGGTTTTTTGGCGCCAGCTTCAGCTGCAGATTTACCGCTCCGGTGCTTGCCAGACCCTTTCTTTGAATGCTCTTTGCGGTCGGGCTCCGAACTCCCTTCCGCCCGCGAGATGCGTATTGGAATGCCGCAGACGCGGACCTTCTTCAGATCCGCAAATATCTCTTTAGGCATCCCCTTGGGCAGCTCAACCAGGCTGAATTCATCCTTGATTTCAACAATGTTGATGAGATGTCCGTCGAGGCCCGCCTCGTTGGCGATGGCCCCCACGATATTGCCGGCCTTCACACCGTGCGTGGTACCCACCTCCAGACGAAAACACTCACTCTCGACTTCTTCATCACCCCGGCGCTGGGGCCGCGGGTTGCGTCCCCGGGACTCGCCGTCCGCCGCCGGCTTCGCGGCCCGATCGGCCTTCGAAATTCGCGGCGACTTGGCCGCATCGGCCTTCAGCAGCAGCGGCTTATCGCCAATCACCATTTTCGCCAGGGCAGCCGCCACCTCCAGAATCGGTACCTCATGCTCCTCCAGGTACTGCTCGATAAGCCCCTGCATGAAAGCGATCTCGCCCGAGGCCACGGTATCACTGATCTTCTGTTTGAAATCGGCAATACGTTTGTTGTTGACCGTCTCCGCAGTCGGCAGCACCAGTGGCGCGACCTTCTGCCGGGTCACCCGCTCAATGACGCTCAGCATGCGCCGCTCCCGGGGCGCAACAAAAAGAATGGCCTGTCCCTCGCGCCCGGCGCGACCGGTACGACCAATGCGATGAATATAGGCCTCGGCGTCGTAGGGAATATCGAAGTTGATGACGTGACTGATGCGCTCTACGTCCAGCCCCCGGGCCGCAACATCTGTGGCAACGAGTAGATCAAGAGTCCCATTCTTCAGCCGCTCCACCATTTGCTCACGCTGCTTCTGAATCATATCGCCGTTCATGGCGGCGGCGCTGTAACCGCGCGCTTCGAGTCGCTCCGCCAGATCCACCGTCGCGGTTTTCGTGCGGACGAATATGAGCACGGCGTCAAAGGGCTCGACCTCGAGAATACGCGTAAGCGCGTCCAGCTTTTGAAACCCACTGACTTGCAGGTAGCGCTGGCGAATAGTGTCCGCGGTCGCCGTCTTCGATTCGATACTAACCGTCTGTGGATCTCTCAGATGACGTCGCGCAATACGCTCAACCTGCTTGGGCATGGTTGCGGAAAACAGGGCCATCTGCCGCTGGGCGGGCGTCTGTTCGAGGATCCATTCAACTTCCTCAATAAAGCCCATTCGCAACATTTCGTCGGCTTCATCCAGTACCAGTGCCTGCAGTGAATCGAGTTTGAGCGTGCCTTTGCGCATATGATCCATGACGCGACCGGGCGTACCGACCACTACCTGAACACCGCGCTTCAGCGCGGATATCTGCCCCCCATAGCCCTGCCCACCGTAGATAGGCAGCACATGAAACCCCTTGATGTGTGAGGCATAGCGCTGAAAGGCCTCAGCGACCTGTATAGCCAGCTCCCGCGTGGGTGTCAGCGCCATCACCTGTACCGCTTTGCTGTGCATATCGATCCGCGACAGCAGCGGCAGGGCGAAAGCCGCCGTCTTGCCGGTACCCGTAGGCGCATGACCCAGTAGGTCGAGGCCCTGCAGCAGATGGGGAATCGCCCGCAGCTGGATGGGTGTGGGCTGTTCATAGCCGATCTCTTCCAGGACCGTTACGAGCGGCGCAGCGAGCTGCAGGTCGCGGAAAGTCAGTGACCCATCCGTGTTGTTTTCGTTAGACATAGTGAAACTCGGGGCGTAAGAAGCGGTGCACGAGGCGTGCTGAGCGGGCCGCTATCATACCGCGTGAGAGGCGTCAAAGGGAGCGTGGACGAGCGATCTAAGCGTGACCTAATACCAGAGAGCACTGCCAACCGAGCTGCCACGCACTTGCCTGCCGGCGCTTGCCGGGGTGTTTTTTTCAGCCAATTACGGCTTGTGGGCGTACAAAGCCCACGTTTACACTAAGGCCTGCCAAGCGGGTGTAGTTTAATGGTAGAACCTCAGCTTCCCAAGCTGATGACGTGGGTTCGATTCCCATCACCCGCTCCATGCACCGCATACACTCCCGCCCCTGCCCCCGGTCGTTGCAAAAATAATTCCCCCCCTTTGTGATTTAAGCTGAAGCTGCGCGAATAACCCCCTGAACACTTATTCTGGCGCAACATGACGGATTCACTGAGCACAGCAATGACCCGGGCTGCAGACAGCAAAAGCCAATTTGTCGAATTGTTGGAGGCGCATCGCGGCATCATCGTTAAGGTGGCAAATACCTATTGCTGGCACGACGACGATCGCGCCGAGCTGATGCAGGAAATCGCCGCCCAGCTCTGGTACGCGTTCCCGAAGTACGATCCGGATCGAAGCTTTTCTACCTGGATGTATCGCGTCGCACTGAATGTGGCGATCTCCTACGTACGCAAGCATAGCCAGCGACAACGTTACTACGTGCAGCACTCGCCGGACCCGGACGAGTTGCCGGCGGCCGGAAACCATGCGGCTGGCAGCGAAAAAATGGATTTCCTACTCGAATTCATCGGCCAACTCGATCCGCTGAACCGCGCGCTGATGCTGCTTTACCTGGAGGAACGAAGCTACCGCGATATCGCGGACGTTCTGGGTATCAGCGAAACCAACGTGGCGAGCAAGATCAGCCGACTCAAGAAACGTGTTCGCCTCGAAAGCGAACAGTCCGAAACTACCAAGGAGTAACAAACCATGGAGCTCGATGACCTCAAACTGGCATGGCAGGGATTCGAAAGTGAGCTTAAGGACAGAAAGGCTCTCGATATCGCGTTGTTTCAGGACAGCAAGCAGGACCGCGTGCGCAGTGCCCTGCGGCCGCTCTATGGGTGGCATGTTGCAGTACTGCTGTGCGGCATTATCGTGGCGCTCATGGGCGCGTCTTTCTGGGTGAGCCATAGGGGGGCAATGCACTATCTCCTCAGTGGCCTGAGCCTGCATGTCTACGGTATCGCGCTAATCGTCTGCGCCCTGGTGGTCCTGCATCGCCTGAATCAGGTGGAGTACGGTGCGCCGGTCCTGAAGTTGCAGGAGCAGCTTCTCCTTCTGGAGAAAACCTACATCGGCTGTGGCTGGATACTCGGGCTCCCCTGGTGGGTCATGTGGATTCCCTTTGCGCTCTATTTTGCGGCGCTATTTGGGGTCGACCTCTATGCGACGCAACCCAGGGACTGGCTCTGGGGTAGCCTGGTGTTCGGCCTCATGGGCGCCGCTGGCACACTGGCGGCAGTAGACTGGGCACGGCGCTCGTCGAAACCCGGGCGCGCCGACAAGCTGCGCGACGCTCTGGCTGGCGCCAGCCTCAGCAACGCCCGGCATCAGCTGATCCGGCTCAAAGCCTTCGAAGACAACTACGGCCAGTAACCCTGGGCCGGCCGGCCGGACAAACTGCGTCCCCTGAGGATCAAAGGCGTGGCAGCATGATGGGCATCCAGGCCCGAGAATTATCACCGCGATGCCCTACCCACGCCCGGACGAACGCACGCTGCACGAGTGGCAGACCATTGGCCGTCTGCTGCGCGACCAGTCCGGGGCAGATCAGATGCTGCTGCGGGTCGCCTACCCGACCAGTCTAGACATCCTGATTGCCTCACCGGAGGGCGCGCTGCCCTACGCGGCCGGCGAGCGCGCGCACCGCGACGGCAGTCATCTTTGCGAGGCGGTGCTCGAAAAAGGCGATCTGTTACAGATTCCGGATATCGCTGCCGAGGCGCGCTGGGACGCCTCACCGGAGCGGCGCGCGGGCATAGGCGCCTACCTGGGCGCCCTGCTTAAGTGGCCCGACGGGGAGCTCTTTGGCACCTTCGCGATTCTCTTTAGGGAGGCAATAAGCGAGGAGCGCTGCGCATCACTACTGCCCCTGTTGCAGACGCTGGCGACTACCGTCGAGCTGCGACTGGCATTGCTGTATCGCGAGGAGCAGGCCCACTACGACGCCACCCACGATGCGCTGACCGGTCTCGCCAATGAAACACTTTTCAACGAGCTCGCCGACTATCAGATCAAGCACGCACGGCGCAGCGGTGTTGAACTATGGATGCTGGCCTGGGAGATCGATGACTATGCGCAACTGCAGACATCACTTGGCATAGAGGCGAGCGACGACCTGCTGCGCGCGGCCACGGAGCGCGCGAAAAGCTGTATCCGTCAATCCGATGTCATCGCCCGCATCGGTGACAATCTGTTCACCGCGCTAGTCGGCGCGGCCAACGAATTTGTGGCCTCGGCTGTCGCCGACCGCATCCAGCGCAACACGCGGCGCCTGAAGGCGCGCACAGAGGACCGCAGCGGAATAACACTGAGCGTCGGCACCTCCCCATGGACTTCCGGAGAGCCCATGGACGTCTGGCGTGCGCGAACGCTCGAAGCCATGCACCAGGCGCGGCAAGGGGGCGGAGACCAGAC
>JBLIIW010000240.1:0-5134 GCA_047635315.1 Halieaceae bacterium
ATGAATCGATGAGTCACTTGTTGTGTCTGAATAGTCGTTAAACAACTATCCCAACAAGTGCCCACACTTCTGTCTTCATCTGTCTGTTAAATAACTCGCTGAAGCGCTGGGCTTCGGCGTTTCCGGACAACCCTCAGGATGTCGGGGAGGCGTATTATACTCACGGCGAAAGACCGTGCAAGAACTATTTCCAATTAATTATCTGGGGCCCAAAATCACCCGCCTGAAACTCAGGAACACTCGAACAGGTGGTACTTCTTTTTGCCCAGGCGAACCAGGTGGAAACGCCCGTATAGCGCCGTTTCAGTGCTGAGCACGGTTGCCGGCCGGGAGTTGTCCTGCATGCCCAGGGGGCGACCGTTGACGAGTACCGCCTCGCGCTGCAGCGCATCCTTTATCTGTTTGCCGGACGTGGCCAGGCCGCAATCGGCGAGAAGCTGCGTGAGCGTCTCCGGCAATACCTCACTCATTGGCAGCGCACTGGCCGGTAGGCCGTCCAGTCGCAGCTGCTCAAGATCCGCTTCAGAGAGGGCCGCGGGATCACCGCTAAAGAGGCTTTCGGTAATACGCCTCGCGGCTGACAACCCTTCTTCTCCATGCACCAGCTCAGTCACCTCTGCTGCCAGCACTCTCTGGGCCTCGGGTCGGCCACTGCGCTGTGCGTCCTCGTGCTCGAGCGCGGCGATCTCTGCCACATCTATAAAGGTGAAGTAGCGCAGGAAGCGGTAGGCGTCCTCGTCGGCTACTCCCAGCCAGAATTGGTAAAAGCTGTAAGGAGAGGTCTTGGCCGGATCCAGCCAGACCGTACCGGACTCGGTCTTGCCAAACTTGCTGCCGTCGGCCTTGGTAATCAGCGGCATGGTCAAACCGAATACCTGGGCCCCGTGCAGACGACGGGTCAGGTCGATACCGCCAGTAATATTGCCCCACTGATCCGAGCCGCCGATTTGCAGCCCACAGTCGTAGCGGCGGTACAGCTCGGCGAAGTCGAAGCTCTGCAGGATGCTATAGCTAAACTCCGTAAAGCTGATACCGCTTCCCTCGCGGGTAATGCGCTGCTTTACGGACTCTTTCTGAATCATCGCGTTGATGGAGAAGTGCTTGCCCACATCGCGTAGAAAGGACAGCACATCGAGCTCCGCGGTCCAGTCGAGATTGTTCACTACGGTGGCCGAACAGGGCCCCGCATCAAAGTCGATGAAGCGCCCGACCTGCGCCCGCAGTTTCTCGATCCACCCGGCGACAGTTTCCGGCGTATTGAGCTGCCGCTCCTGCGCCTTGAAACTGGGGTCGCCGATGAGCCCCGTGGCGCCCCCGAGCAGCGCTATAGGGCGATGCCCCGCGAGCTGAAATCGACGCAGCATCAGTAGCGGCACAAGGGATCCGATGTGCAAGCTGTCGGCTGTTGGGTCAAAACCCGCATAAAGGGTTCGCGAACCACCATCCAGCCACTGGGGCAACTGCTCCTCCCCGGCCATCTGGAAAACCAGGCCACGCTCCCTCAGCTCCTCAATTAACGCACTGCTCATGTCACCCGTACCACGACTACATCCCTGGACACGCCACCAACAACGCCGATCTCACCCCGTGAGAGGCCAGACCCGGCTCGCGCAATGCGCTGATGATGACCGCTGAAAAGGCGTTGGACATTACATTACCGGGGGCTGATTGCAAGGCGTCAGAATGCGAAAATTTGCGCCACTATCTGCGCACCGCATATATTTTATATAATCCGCTGCGGGACTACTGGGCAGGGACACAATGTTTCAGACAAAACCACAGCGCGGAGCGACACCCACGCAGAACAAGCAGGTCATTGCACGCCATCACCTGATCGCCGTTGCGGCTATCTCGGCGCTGGTCGCCCTGATCGCCATTGTCACGCCTTCGGGTGACGTGAAGGCAAAACGCTCTGCTGAGGAAACACGACTCCTCCCCATCGCGATCGACCAGCCACTGGCGCTTATTGAAACGGCCGCGGAAACCGCAGAGGTCGACATCGGTACCAGCGTCGACGGGCTAAGCGAGGCGCCTGAGCCGCCGGCCACGCAGCCCTGGGAGGAGTTCGTCGTGCGCAGCGGCGACAATCTATCCCTGCTCTTCAAGCGCGCGGGCTTTAGCAATGCGGATGTATACCGCATCGTCCACACGGCTCCCCAGGGGCGCAGTCTGGAGAGGATCTTCCCAGGACAAAACCTCACTTTCCTGCGCGACGAAACCGGCGATCTGGCGGCGATAACGCATACGGTCGACGCTTTGCAGTCGGTAACCTACCGCCGCATGGACGGCGGCTTCTCCTCGGAGCGCAACGTGCGGGAACCGGAGGTACGCGAGAGCTGGGCGTCCGCGAAGATCGAGTCCTCGCTGTTTCTCGCCGGCCGGGAAGTGGGGCTGTCCAGCAATCTGATTATGGAAGTGGCCAACATTCTGGGCGGTGTTGTCGACTTCGTACTGGACCCGCGCAAGGGTGACACCCTGGAGATTCTCTACGAGGAACTCTATCTCGACGGCGAAAAGCATGCGGATGGCAAGGTAATCGCCGCGTCCTACACCAACCGCGGCGAGCGTTTCGACGCCTTCCGTTATGTCGATGAAAAGGGCTTGACGAGCTACTACAATGAACGCGGCGTGAGTATGCGCAAGGCCTTCCTGATGGCCCCGGTGGATTTCGCGCGTATCAGCTCGAACTTTAATCCCCGTCGCAAGCACCCTATCTACAAGACTGTGCGCCCGCACAATGGCACCGACTACGCCGCTCCCCGGGGAACGCCGGTATTTGCCGCCGGCGACGGACATGTCATAAAGGCCGGCTATAGCCGCGCGAACGGCAACTACGTATTCGTCCAGCATGGGGAACGCTACACCACCAAGTACCTGCACCTGCACAAACGCAAGGTGAAAGTCGGCCAGCGGGTGGTGCAGAGCCAGGTTATTGGCACGGTTGGCTCAACAGGTGCCGCAACCGGCCCGCACCTGCACTACGAGTTCCTGGTCGCTGGCGTCCACCGCAATCCGCGCACTATCCACAAGAGCCTGCCCAAGGCCAAATCGCTGCCGGCGGGTGAAATGCCGCGCTTCGGCCTCGCGATTGCCGAGGCTTCCACACGCCTGGCTCGCCTGCGCGAAGAGCGCCTCTTTGCCGAGCAAAGCACAGACGGAACAACCGGCGCCCTCTGAGCGCCATGCCACCCGGTCACTTCATAGGAATAATGTCTGGCACCAGCCTCGATGGCATCGACGCGGTGCTGGCCGCTATCGACGCCCAGGGCCTGACAATACAGGCCACACACAGCAGCGCCTTCGACCCGGCGCTGCGCAAGCGCTTGTACGCGCTGGCTCGCGGCACCGACGACTCCATCCACAGCCTCGGCCAACTGGACCGCGCACTCGGCTTCGCTTTTGCCGGCGCGGCGCTGGCATTGCTCGACAAGGCCGGGTACCCGGCCGCACAGGTCGCAGCCATAGGCTGTCACGGCCAAACCATCCGCCATTTCCCCGGGGAGCTTGCAGAGACCCGCTATACCCTGCAGATCGGTGACCCATCGACCATAGCCGAGCTTACCGGCATAACGACCATCGCGGATTTTCGCCGACGGGATATCGCCGCGGGGGGCGAAGGCGCGCCGCTGGTACCGCTGTACCACGCCGAGGCCTTTGGCAGTGAGAGCGAAGACCGCGCCGTGGTCAACATTGGCGGCATTGCCAACGCAACCCTGCTGCACGGCAGGGACGTTGTTGCCGGCTTTGATTGTGGACCCGGCAACACCTTGCTCGATGCCTGGGTACAGAAACACCGCCATGAACCCTATGACGCGCATGGGGCCTGGGCCGCGGAGCACCCGGTGAACCAGGCACTGCTGGGGCGACTACTATCTGACCCCTTCTTCCAGCGCCTGGGCCCACGCAGCACCGGACCCGAGTTGTTCAATCTCGCTTGGCTGCAGCAGCATCTGGAGGAAAGCCTCGACCCGGGTACCGTGCAGGCCACCCTGAGCGAGCTCAGCGCTCGCGCCATCGCCGACAGCATACTGGGCGGCGCCTATGGCCCCGCGGCGCTATATGTCTGCGGTGGGGGCGCAAGGAATACAGACCTGCTGCGGCGCCTGCATGGGCTGCTTTTGGGGCACGGGGTTCGCCTCGGTGTCACCGATGAACTCGGTGTCGCAGCGGAGTGGGTTGAAGCCGGTGCCTTCGCCTGGCTGGCAAGTCGAACGCTGCAGTCACTGCCCGGCAATTCACCGCAGGTGACCGGCGCCAAAGGCAGTCGGGTATTGGGAGGTATCTATCCGGCGGGTAGCGGCTAAGGTCTGGCTCTGGTTGCAACCCGGCTTGTGTGAAGCTGGGATTGCGGCTCGCGATTGGCGCCGGCTGCCGCCTGCGCGGCGCTACTGCTGTGCCGCTCAGATTGCGAAGGAGGCGCCGCAGCCGCAGGTGGCCGTGGCGTTAGGGTTTTTCACAATAAAGCGCGATCCCTCGAGTCCTTCCGTGTAATCCACCTCGGATCCGGCCAGATACCCAAAGCTCAGCGGATCGACCAAAACAGTCACCCCGTCGCGCTCGATGAAGGTGTCGTCGTCCGCGCTTTCCTCATCGAAGGAAAAACCGTACTGGAAGCCGGAACAGCCACCGCCGGTAATAAACACGCGCAGCTTCAGATCGAGGTTCTCCTCCTCACTTATCAACTGCTGCACCCTCCCTGCAGCTCGCGCTGAGAGGGTGATCGCGCTGGGATCAAATGCTTCTGCAACCGTCATAATTTTCTCTGGGAACTAATTTCACAGGGGCACGCACAAAACCCAGCGTGCAGGTCAAGTATAGCGGGGATGCGGTGGTAGCGCTACGGCAACAACCCGGCGTGGGCAAGACCCCGCGTTTCATCGAAGCCGAACATAAGGTTCATACATTGAATGGCCTGGCCGGCCGCTCCCTTGACGAGATTGTCCTCGACTGCAGTCACAACCACCGTAGGCCGGTCCTGCGGTACGGTCACGGCCAGTTGGCAGTGGTTGGCGCCGCGAACGCTTCTGGTCTGTGGGTAGTGGCCAGCTGGAAGCACCTGCACAAAGGGCTCATCGGCATAGTAGGACTCAAACAGGGCCTGCAGATCGGCCGCGCGCCCGGCAGAGTTAAGCGT
>JBLIIW010000241.1:0-5130 GCA_047635315.1 Halieaceae bacterium
TGAACAGTCTCTTGCGGTGTCGTTTATCGGCTCCGCTGATACCATCACGAGCGGGCTCAGCACATTCCTCGACGCGTTGCAGCCGGACGAGTTGATCGTCACGGCGCATATTTTTGATCAGGCAGCCCGCTTGCGTTCGATCGAAATCATTTCGCAAGTTCACGACAGCTTGGGTGACGCCCGGAACCACGCACCAACATCGGCTATGGAGGTCGCTTCCTGATAGGCCTTGGATAAACTGCGAGCCCCTTATGCGCGCATTGAATCCGGGCGCGAACCCGCCGACGCGCGTCGCTCCCGGCTGAACAACACAAGTGCATCGCAACCAGCGCTTATAGCTTGAGGGTGTCGAACTCCGCCAGTTGCATCAGCAGCTCGTTCAGTGGTTGCTCCGCCTGCTCGCGGGTGTCTGCCTCGGCGAGGCCGTCGATGGACTCCACGATAGCAATCCAGCAGCGCATATGACGGGTGCTCAGCTGTGCAGCGATATTGATGAGATCGCGGGCCAGGGGCAGGGTGGCAATCGCCACGCGCTTCAGGGCGACCAAGGTTTCGATGTCGAGCTCTGTCTTGCTGAGCAAGCCCATCAGCTGCGGCACCATCAGTGGCTGCGATTCGAGATCATGTGTTGCGGCGGGCTCCGCGTCCGGTGCCAGGAATGCCAGATCCAGATGGGACAGGAAATCGCGCAGGACACTGCGCAGGCTCAGCCATTGCTCCCGGCGGTGATAATAGTCGCGCAGTTGCTGCACGAAAGTGAACAGGCCCACCAGGAAGAATCCCTCCAGACAGAAACCAATCAGCTCCGGAAGCAGGTTCTCCCGAAAAGAAGCGTCATCGGCCTGGGAGACGAAAAGTGCGTAGAGTGCGAGGCCACCGAGCCCGAAAACCGCCAGCGGCAGTACCAGTAGCCAGCGGTTCAATCGTCTTCCTCCGGCTCGCTGGCCAGTGCTTCAACAACCCTAGAGATTTTGCTCGCCTCCTGGGGGCTAAGGTCAGCAGGTATTCCATGTAAGTAAACCACGCGCCCCTGTTTGAGGGGGATGGGGATGACATCTGGCCGTTGCCGGGGAGCACTGAGGCGCACCGTTTCGAGGGCGCGCTCCTCTCTCGATCGAGGCGACTGCTTGTCCCGTAGCGACGGCGTCTGTGGGCGCGCGGCTCTTGAAAAAAAGCTGTCCGGGGCTTCCACGAAGCGGAAGTAGTCATCCAGCGCCCCGTGCAGGCGCTCCGCATACAACTCGACTACCTCACTGCGCAGGCCGTCCCGCTGGATATCGAGGAACCGGGACTTCAGTGCATCAATCTCCAGTTGGCGTAGGTCCGCCGCCTCGCTTTCAGTCAGCTTCGCAAACAGCACCTGCGCTGCCGCGCGACGGCTCCGCGCCAGGGCCGGTGCCATACGCCCGGCGAGGGTTGCTTCCCTAAGGAATATTAGTAAGCCGTCGCTCGAATAATCATTGTCCATGGGTAACTCGCGCCTGTAGCGCTGTGCTTCACAAGAAAGTCATTGATTGTGACCTATCGGGGCACAACTGAGAACCTTGTAGGGCCGCCCGGCGCACACGCCGCTTGGCGGACAAGCCGAATTCAGGGTGCGAACGTTGGTCGAAACCGCTATCCCTTAAGCTCCGCACGATTTGTTGACTGGGGTTTTCAGTACATGGATACTCGTCGATCAAAGGAAAGCTCATTAAATGCCAGTCTATTTAGCAGCTTGCGATTGTGGCCTGTGTAGTATCAAGCTTTCACGGATGCCCACGCAGCGGATGTTGTGCCACTGCACGATATGTCAGCAGGTGTACGACCGACCCTTTGCCGATGTCATGATGACGGATGCAAGCACGGTCAAAGTTCCTGACGATCATTCTATTGGCTTCAAAAAATACAAAAAGGGAGCGGCTCTTGATCGCGGCTCATGTGTGGAATGCCATAGGCCCATTGTGGGGTTCTTTCAGCTTTTACCCGGTGTCCGGCTTGCCTTTGTCCCGAGCTACGCATTTGGTGAGAGTTGTGAAAAAGTAGATCCAGGTATGCATATCTACTATGGATCAAGGCTCGAAGACATTGACGATACTTTGCCCAAGTTCCAGGGCGCGATGCGCAGCCAAATTGCCTGTCTTGGCCCTTTTATTAAGGCGTACCGCGGTAAATGAATAGCCTGGGTAGTACGCCGGTCGGTGGTGTCAGCGGACTTCTTCAGGGTGTACACCAGCTGGCCCTTCGGCCTGTGAACAAAAGAATCACTGCGAGTGGCGCCGGCTACCGGCTCAGGAAAGATCGTGAAATGTAGTCTCGGGCCAGTCTTCACCCATCAATGAGCGGAAGAGTAGCTCGTCCACCCTTCGGCTGACTTCCCGACAGATACTCATCTGCAGCAGGGTGTACTGCTCCGGACTATGGCTGTGAACCTTCCTCAGGATATGGACGGTGATCTATAGTGCCTCGCAGCGCTCCGCGGCCATTACTTATGCGCTGCGCGGAGAAAAATCGATGAGCGCCATTTCACCAAAGCATTCACCCGGCTCCATCCAGCGCAGGAGCTTGGACTCCTCGCGCCAGCTCTTGTAGATTTTTACGCGACCTGAGCGCAGTACATACATGGACTGACTGTCATCGCCCTCGCGAAAGAAATGCGGCCCCACCTCCACGGCAACAGACTACACCAGTCCGGTCAGCAACTGGAGGGTGCTCTCATCCAGGGCATCGAACACCGGCATTGTTGACAGCAGTTCAAAGCGTTCCTGCATCGCTCCTTTCTCCTCTGAGCTTTTTGATTCGAATAGGTCTTTGAGTGGACTTGATCAGGAGTGCTCCGAGCGCCTCGATACCGTGGTAGCACAGTATCGCCAGGCGTGTCGCGAGCTGCGTAGAGCGGATGAAGCGCATGGGTTGACGACACCTCCCCCTGGTACTGCGTTAAGAACACCACGCTCGATCTTTGCGCGGAATCTGCAGTGCGTAATAGCGCAAAGATGCGACCTGTATTTGAGAGAACGAAGGTACCAAAAAAACCGGTGCTTTTCCCCATATCGGACAGTCAAATTGGCGGCGGTTACTGCGCGGTTACTGCGCGGTTACTGCGCGGTTACTACGTGGTTAGTGAAGACATATATCGGGGTGTAGCATTGGCCATCGATTCCCCGCAACATGCAACCCCGGGTGCTTAGGTACGCACCTGTGTGCCACGACTGTATCCAGCGAGACCAAGCTATGCGTCGCTTTAGTATTTTGTTATTACTGCTTCTGACCTTGCAGCCGATCAGTTTTTTGCACGGCGAGGCAGAACTGTTGTTTAGCGCAGCACCCCGAGATGACGATGGGCGCTATAGCAACCCGGCAGGGGTGCTAAGCCACGGCACTCTTGGCGTTCGTTTGCCTTTTTTCCTGCGCCGCCTGGGAACCTACTTTCGCAGCGCCGAGGGTGCGCCGCTTCGGGTTGACAACGACGGTGCCTCTCTACGCGAAAACGCTCGCCACGGTACACCCACTGTGACCTGGATCGGTCACGCAACCCTGTTGGTACAGGTCGAGCATGTCACCTTCCTGACCGACCCTACCTGGTCAAGCCGGCCCAGTCCTGTGCCGGGGTTCGGGCCCGGACGTTTTGTCGAGCCAGGACTTGCCTTCGAGGATCTACCATCCATTGATTTCGTGCTGATTTCACACAACCACTATGACCATCTGGATCTACCCACATTGCGCGCTCTGGCCCAGCGCAATGCGGATACCGTGTTTTTTGTGCCCCTCGGCAACGGCGATCTCCTGCGCAGCGAAGGCATCACGCAGATACAGGAACTCGACTGGGGACAGACCGCCCGTTATAAGGACGCTACGATCCATTGCCTGCCTGCGCAGCATTGGAGCAAGCGCAGCCTGAGGGACGAACGCAGGACTCTGTGGTCTTCCTGGGCGGTTACCGGTGACCAGCGGCGCTTCTACTTCGCTGGCGATACCGGTTATTTTTCCGGCTTTGCGGAGATTGGGCGCAAGCTTGGTCCCTTTGATTTGGTCGCGGTTCCCATAGGTGCCTACGAACCCCGCGCGATGATGCGCGAGTCGCACATGAATCCTGAAGAGGCGGTGCGGGCGGCAGAGGACTTGGGGGCTGAGAAAGCGGTCGCCATGCATTTTGGCACCTTCGACCTGTCCGACGAACCGCTGGACGAACCGCCGCGACGTTTCAGGGACGCGGCGGCGCAGACTGCGCTCGGCGATGCGCGGGCGTGGGTACTGAATATTGGGGAGACTCGTGAATTCTGAGGGGTTCGCTCAGGCCACAGAGGTTTATTCAGGCGCAGGGTGCGCTTTGCTTGAGCTTGCGACGCTAGTCGCCGCGCCGGATGACCAGGACCTCGTAGCTTCCCTTAGGGCCGATGAAGTGGGAGCACAGTCCGCTGACCAGGCTGACCACGATGGCACCGAATACGGCACTCCACACGCCTACCACCTCAAACCCGTCTACAAACCAGCCAGCCAGGTTGAGCATGGCCGCGTTGAGCAAAAGCAAAAACAGACCGAGAGTTAAAATCGTCAAAGGTAGCGTGAGAAGAACCAGCACAGGCCGCACAAATGCGTTAATCACGCCCAGGGCTATCGCCGCCCAGATCAGGGCGCCGGTTGACGCGGCGCTGACGCCGGGCACGAGGTACGCCGCAAGCCAGATGCCCAGCCCGGTGATCACTGTTCTCAGTATTAATCCCAACATATATTCAACTTATCATCGACACCGTTCCCGCGCTAGCTGCGGGTGCTTGGCCGCGGCAAATAGACTTCCTTCGGCGCTATTCACATTGGTTTCGTACTCAGCCTGGTTCCGCACCCCCAGCAGGTTCACCATCGCGATGGCTGCGCTATTACTTCGGGCGCGCCGCCCTATAACCCGCATACTCCCGACGAGGTTGCGCTAACATCGGGGAGGATCAAGGCTCGGTAAATAATAATGACAGCGTCATCCTTCGTTCTCGCGGACAGTGCCCGCGTTCGTTACGCCACCGGCGCGCTGATGTACTTTGCACAGGGGATCCCCTATGGCCTGCTGGCGATCTCCATACCGGCCTGGCTGGCTACTGAGGGCGCCAGCGCCGGGGATATCGGTACTTACCTCGCCTTGATCACTCTGCCCTGGGC
>JBLIIW010000242.1:0-5067 GCA_047635315.1 Halieaceae bacterium
GGGATGTCTGGGCCGCAAAAAGCCAGCCCGGTGGTGCTGCCGGTCAGGGGAATAGCTAATGCAGCTCTACAATACGCGCAGCCGCAGGAAGGAGGCGTTTTCCCCGGTGATAGCGGATCGCGTCACTGTCTATGTGTGTGGGCCCACGGTCTATAACCTGGCGCATATCGGCAATGCGCGGCCCGTTGTGGTGTTCGATACGCTCTTTCGCCTCCTGAAAACTCAATACAGTGAGGTCGTCTATGCGCGCAACATCACCGATATTGATGACAAGATTATTGCGGCGGCGCGGGAGCGCAGCGAGGGCATCGAGGCCGTAGCGCAGGAGTTCACCGCCAAATACCGCGAAGACATGGCGCAGTTGAACACCCTGCCACCCAGCCTGGAGCCGCGTGCTACGGACAACATTCCCGCAATGCTGAGCTTGATGGCGACGCTAATTGATCGGGGCCACGCCTACGCGAGCGCAGCCCATGTGCTTTTTGATGTCACGTCCATGGCCGATTATGGCCAGTTATCGGGTCGTTCCCTGGACGATATGTTGGCGGGCGCCAGGGTGGAGGTGGCTGACTACAAGCGCCACCCCGGCGATTTTGTGCTCTGGAAGCCTTCCAATGACCAGGAGCCCGGCTGGGACAGTCCCTGGGGTCGCGGGCGGCCTGGCTGGCATCTCGAATGTTCAGCGATGATCCGTGAGCACCTGGGACCGACCATTGACATCCACGGGGGCGGTCGCGATTTGATCTTTCCACACCACGAGAACGAGCTGGCGCAGAGCTGCTGTGCCTATGGGGACGAATTCGTCCGCTACTGGATGCACAACGCCTTCGTGGATATGGACGGCGAGAAAATGTCCAAGTCCCTCGGCAATATGAGCACGATTCGCGAGCTTCTGGATCTGTATCGGGGCGAGGTGCTGCGTTTTGCGCTGCTCTCGGCCCATTACCGCTCGCCGGTGAATTTCTCTCACGATCTTTTGGAGCAGGCGCAGCATACGCTGAGCAACTTCTACAATACCCTGCGCGCGGTGCAGCACGTAGTACCTGATGTGGACGTGCCGCTCGAGGGCGAGGCCTTTTATGCAGCGCTCAACGATGACCTGAACACGCCCCTGGCGATCAGTGAAGTCCACGCCCTGGCCCGGGATCTGAACAAGGCCGATGACGCAGCCAGGCCACGTCTGAAGGCCCGGCTGCTGGCAGCGGGCAAGCTGCTCGGTATCCTCGAGCAGGACCCGATCGAGTGGCTGCAGGGCAGCGCGGGTGGGGAGGGCGAGCTTGGTGCGGTCGCGATCGAGGGCCTGATCGCCGAACGCGGCGCCGCCAAAACAGCCAGGGATTTTGCTCGTGCGGACCAGATTCGTGAAGAATTGACGGTTGCAGGTGTGGTGCTGGAAGATGGCGCTGCGGGGACGCTCTGGCGGCGTTGCGATAGCTGAATCATCGCCAACACATAAGCCCCTGACTTCGTTGACGTAGACAGGGCAGATCAGTACCATGCGCGCTCCCTGATTCGGGGGCTTGCCAGCTGCCAAGCGCAGCGCTACGGTAAGATGTGGCATGGGAACAAAATTCGGGGTATAGCGCAGTCTGGTAGCGCGCCTGCTTTGGGAGCAGGATGTCGGGAGTTCGAATCTCTCTACCCCGACCAACTTCTATGCCAGTTAGCTCCGCTTGCAGAGCGGGAAGGAAGTGTGAGGCCTACGCAGGAGCCTCCAGACCTTCGTTTCCTCGAGAGCGGCTCTCGGGACCAGTTTAGTGGTGGCCGTAGCTCACCAGGTAGAGCACCGGATTGTGACTCCGGAGGTAGCGGGTTCAAGACCCGTCGGCCACCCCACCCATCGTAATTCGCGTTTATTGTCTGGCACATTACAATACAGCGCTAATCTTGCGTTCCGCGCCCATAGCTCAGTTGGATAGAGCATCGGCCTTCTAAGCCGGCGGTCGGGGGTTCGAATCCTCCTGGGCGTACCAATTTAAAAAGGCTTCACCGTAAGTAAACACTAACGGATGAGGTCGTAAGTCCACTGTAAGTCTAAAATATTCCGCAACCGTTTTAATAAGTCTTCGCGTTCGTCGGGGACTGCCGATGCAGTAGCCAAATCGGATGAGCAGGTCATCGGTATGGACCTGTTCGTCACACTGGCGAATATCGCGGGTGCCAAGGTTCCCGATGACCGGGTGATTGACGGCATCGATATACAGGCTATTTTTAGTGGCGGCGAATAGCTAGCGCGCAGCTTGTTCTGGGCCCTCGATTCGGTTTCTGACAACGAGTTCGCTGTGCGAAGCGGGTCTTGGAAGTTGCTACTGGATCGCGATCAGAACCCCACGGAGTTGTACAACCTCGCCGAGGATCCACTCGAGTTCTTCAATCTCATTAACGAAGAAGCGGCCAGAACCGAGCAGCTGACGATCGAGGCCGCGAGACATCTTGCGTCTATCGCCAAGGATCCATTGCGGCCCGATATCGATCAGGAGTACGTAGGGTGATTTGAGTAATCACCTTTCGGGTCGAATTTCAGTGAAGCCCAGATCTCAGTCTGTGATACATCAGCTGAGTTTCCAGATGATGCTTATAATCTAGTGTTCTTGCCTGCCGCCGCTTATAACCGAAAAGCGTCTCCGCGGAGACGTCTTCCCGAGCGACAGGCGAGGAACCGCCACGGCCCGGCGGGCGCTGTACCGGCATAACTGTTCCCGCTGGTCTTTTTGATGGCCCTGGTAGCTCACGCCTGCGTGCAGGGACAATCCATTGGCTTTGCCTACCCGCTCCAGGCCGGGAGCCGGGGTGTCCGATGGACGGCTGGTGCCACTATTTCGTCAAAATAGGGTAAGCCTCGGTATATATCCAGTCATTGTCCTTTGCCGGAATGTGACAGCCCAGGCAATCAACCTTATAGTCCGCGGCCACGTTGACAGTGGGTTGGTCGGGCTTGAATAAGGCCCAACCCCAGCCATCGCCCCATAGTGGGTTGGTGGGAAAGCGATTCTGCGTGTCTTTCACCATTACAAACCATTGTTTGAGTCCGTCAGTGGAATGATGAACCCCGGCGCCGGTTGTGTAGTTGCCAGCAGTGGAGGCGCGCAACTCTTTTACAATTACCGCACCATCTGGAAAGCGGGCGTTTTCCAGATAATATTCTACGGACTCTTTTTCCGTGTATACATCGTGAAACCCGCTGGCTCCGCCCGAGGGCACAAACCAGGAGCCCAGATGAGCCATAGACGTCCTGAATCCCTCCGGAAATGCAATCGCGCCTTCGGCATCTACATAGGGAGAAAAGGTCTCTTGGGCAAAGGCCAGAACAGAGCCCGTCACATATAGCACGGGGACGAGGAGAGACCGGGCAAAAACGCGGGTGAATTTCACTACTTGTCGGCCTTTGGTTCGATGTAATGATTCCCCAGGTCCGACAAATGACCACCTGTTGCGTTCATGCCAGCGCCTTTACCTGCACTCAGTACGGGATAATATTGCGTAAAAACAAAATCATCAGCCGCCGCACCCTGGTGACAGGCATTGCAGGCTGCCGACGGAAATGCCGTAGCGGCAGTCGTTAAGGTCTTGTGGCCTGCGCCGGAAAAGCTGAAGTAGGCCCAGTTGCCGGGCTCATCGGGAAACTCTGCCTTACTCTTGATCGTGGCTTCCAGGCCGATAAACTCTCCCTGGAAGTAACCCTGACCGCTAACGGCGGCCTTGGATCCAACGCTGACCAGTTCCTTTATAAGAATCGTGCCATCGCGAAATGTCCCGGTCTCCTTCCAGTGCGCCCAGCTCTGCGGATCAATATACACATTGTGATGCTCCGGGAACGCCGCCTTGCCGTTGTTCATTTCATTGGGGGTTACCGGCGTCCCGACATAAACCCATTCGCGGTAACCGGTGGGTCGCTGCAGTTCACCATCGTCAATGGAGTACGCCTGTTCCGCTTGCGCGATTCCCGAAAACGGGGCGAGTGTACACAGTGTGGCTATTGTTAATAACGCTTTTTTCGCTGTCATAGTGATACCGTCCGGGTCTGTGATTTTGGCAAACGATTGTCACCTATCATACGTTCAGGCATGGCCACTGCAGGTATTCGAAATGCTCAAAAATGTGTCCCACCCGCTCATCCAGTCCACTACGGAGTCTGATGTACTGGACGATGTATTGGACACGCTGCGTTTTCGCGGCAGCATTTTTTTCCACTCCAGCCTTGCCGCACCCTGGGGTATGTCGCTGGTGTCATCTGCTACACCACGCTTCCACGTCGCACTGGAAGGCGGCTTTTGTGTTGGCACCAGTGATAGCCATGTTTCCGCGAAGGCCATGGACATCGTTATGCTGCCCAAAGGTGATATGCACTGGATAGCAGATCGGGAGAACCGCAAGTTGGTGGCGAGCGAAGACGCGGGGAAAGCCTGTGAATTGGGCCAGCCGCTATTTCAGCAGGGTGAAATCACCAATAGGCTAATGTGCGGCGTTGTCGAATATGAGCATGCGATTTCGCATCCCATTACCAGCGCCTTGCCCTCGATATTTCATCTTGCAAATATCCATCGGGAAGACAGCATTTGGATGACGGTTCAGCAGATTGACCGGGAGATCAATCGCAGTGGCAATAAGAAGAGCACGATTATAGACAGGCTGACGGAAGTACTGTTTATTCAGTTATTGCATCAGTACATGAGCGAGAATGATCATCTCACGGGATTTTTGGCGGCTCTTCGAGAACCCAGAATAGGGAAAACCCTGGAACTGCTGCATAAAAATCCGCAGGTGCACTGGACCCTGGATATGATCAGCGAGAAAGTCGGCATGTCACGGGCAACGCTACAGCGAAAATTCAAGAGCGAGCTGGATATATCACCCATCACCTACCTGAATCGATGGCGGATCGCCAAGGCCTACCAACTGGTCAAGTATTCAAGCCAATCTCTTGATGGAGTAGCCGACAGCATTGGTTTTTCAGATGCGCGTACTCTGCGAATCGCGTTTCAACGTCAGTATGGCATCACACCCAGTGAGCTGCGCGGGAGGGCATCCGGCGCGACTTAGGGCTTCACAGTCCATGCGCAATAACAG
>JBLIIW010000243.1:0-5022 GCA_047635315.1 Halieaceae bacterium
AATACCCATCAGCCCCATGTCTCCCATCTTGCGCCACATATCCGCGGGAAATTCGTTGTCTCTGTCTATTGCCTCCGCTCTTGGCGCCAGCTCTGCCTGCGCAAACTGATAGACGCTGTCACGCAGCATGTCGATGTCTTCGCCGAGATCGAAGTTGAGTGTGGGGTAGCTTGTGTTCATGGCTGTGTCCTCAGAAATGCTCTCAGTAAAGGATCGAAGGAGATGGCGGCATCGGCGCCTTCACTTTGCGGCCAGCGGCTCAGCCGTTTGCAGTGCGTCGAGGCAGCGCTGCTCTGACTCCTGTAGTTCGAGCATCATGATCTCAATGTCATGTTGCTGCTCCCGCAACTGCCGGCGCTTTGAACGAACGTTCTCCAGAAGTACCTGAAGCTGCTCTGTGTTGCTCCCGGATGGGTCGTACATATTGATAATTTCCTGGCTCTGCTCCAGGGAAAATCCGAGGCGCTTACCGCGCAAAATCAGTTTCAGGCTGGTGCGATCGCCCGCTGAGTAAACCCGGGTCTGGCCGCGTCGCGCGGGACTCAACATGCCTTTGTCTTCGTAAAAACGAATGGTGCGCGTGGTGACGTCGAACTCTTTTGCCAAATCGGAGATGCTGTAGGTGCTCATTATCCGGCGACCTCATGTGTTGCGTGTCAGGTGGCGCAAGATCTTATATAACGTTTACGTTAACGTCAACTTCTCTCTGCTGACAGCAGAGCCGTACATGCGTACCTGCGCCGCCTCGCGTCCCCGCGCTTCGCTGCGCGGGTAGCTCCGTGACTACGGGTAAGCGTAGGTGCTCGTCAGGTACTTCACAATATCGGCCGACTCAAACAGGTCGACACGGGTATTGGGGTCAATCAGGTAGGGGACCTGCACCTTGTCCGCCCGCTCCAACAGTGCAACGCGATTGCGCCCACGAACGGGTTCATCCGGAAACAGCGCAGCGCGTAAGGCCGGCGGCCCCATGTCTTTCATCATCGCCTTGCCCGTACTGCGCAGTTCGTAGGGCAACTCCAGTTCGCAGAGCAATTCCCTCACCGGCCGCGAAAAGGGGCTGGACTCAAAGCTGTATAGCACCAGAGGCTGCTCCGGCTCCCGCGAAGCCCTGACACGATTACCCCTCCCCGGCCGGCTCAGTGATGACATCATCGAGCCCGCCAGCTTGAAGGCACGGAAGCTACTCATGGCGCCTTGCTTGCCGTAGGTCTTGCCCAGATAAGCCACTATGTCCGCGGACTCATACATCTGCGCTCCGGTATTTTTATCCACCAGGAATGGAAACTGCGCCTTCCCGCCCATTTCCATGACGACCGCTCTATAGCGCTTACCCCCCTTGGGGCAGGGATAGATCATCGCGTCAATATCGAGCACCGTTAACAGCTCACGCACAACGCGGCAGTATGGGCAGTTCTCCATATCGTAGAGTTCCAGCAGCTGCAGGGGCTGTATTGGCGCCGGGCTGGCCTTTGTGCCACGCCATAAACTGGCGGTCGAAGCCACTATTGATGTGAGTGTATCAGCGGTCTTATTCATGCGATTTCAACTGGGTCCTTGCGCGGGGGATCTTGCGTATTCTCTCACGCTGCGCAATCGGCGAGGTATCGAACGGAGCGCCGGCTCCGCGTGCATTCGCCCTGCCCTGCCGAACGTCCAGGACCAGACTCGATCCCAAGCGCAAGCCCGGAGTGGCTGCGGGCGAGCAAGAATCATATTGGCCCGCTTTTTGCTTCACGGACCTCGAAGTCAAGACAACCCACAAGCACGATTAACTGACCGAAAGGACACCAGAGTGAGTGGAAACGAAGCGCGCCTGCAGGCAATTCACCAGATAAGCAATCGGGAGCCCACCAAGGTCCCGTTCCCGGATCCCTTGATCGATATCTGGGCGACTGATGTTTACGGCCTCTCCAAGATGGAGGAATCCCTGTCCAAAGTCGCCTTCAAGGCCGTCAAGAAGACCGTACACACCGGCTCACCGCTGGACGCCGCCACCGCCGACATGGTGGCTGCAGCAATGAAGGCCTGGGCGCTATCAAAAGGCGTGAAGTTTTTCTCGCACATCTTCTACCCGATGACTAACGCTACCGCGGAAAAACATGATTCCTTTATCATCAGCGATGCGGACGGCGGTTCAATCAGCACCTTTACCGGGAGCCTGCTGATCAAGGGTGAGCCCGACGGTTCATCCTTCCCGAACGGCAGCCTGCGCATGACCAATGCGGCGCGAGGCTATACAGCCTGGGACCCCACCAGCCCCGCTTACGTCATGCGAACGGCGAATGGCGCCACGCTCATGATCCCCAGTGTCTTCATGTCCTGGACCGGGGAGGCGCTGGACAAGAAGATACCGCTGTTGCGCTCAAATTCCGCCATGAATGACGCCGCACAGAAAGTGCTGGCCCTTATGGGCGAGACTGACGTAGCGACTCTGAACTCCAGCTGCGGCGCGGAGCAGGAATATTTCCTCGTAGATCTGAACTTTGCCAATGCAAGACCCGACCTGCTGCTCGCTGGGCGCACACTGTTTGGCGCTGCACCTGCCAAGGGACAGGAATTTGATGACCACTATTTCGGGGCGATCCCCGAACGTATCCAGATTTTCATGCAGGACTTTGAGGATCAGCTCTACAAACTGGGCATTCCGGCCAAGACCCACCACAACGAAGTAGCCCCCGGGCAGTTTGAGATAGCTCCGTATTACGAAGCCGCCAACGTGGCCGCAGATCATCAGCAACTGCTGATGACGGTCATGAAAGCCACCGCCAGGAAGCACGGCTTTATGTGTCTGCTACATGAAAAGCCCTTCGCCGGAATCAACGGTTCGGGTAAGCATGTCAACTGGTCTGTGGGCAACTCAACGCAGGGCAACCTGCTGGATCCGGGCAAAACCCCTCACGACAACCTCAACTTCCTGCTCTTTTGTGGTGCAGTAATTCGGGGAGTTCACCTTTATGGGCCATTATTGCGCGCGGTAATAGCCAGCGCCGCCAACGATCATCGCCTGGGTGCCAACGAGGCGCCACCGGCCATCCTGTCGGTTTATCTCGGCGATCAGCTCGAAGCGGTGTTCGAAGACATCAAGCAAGGCAAACTGACGGGCTCCTCAGACGGCGGCGACATGGACCTTGGCTTGGCGCAAATACTGAGCTTTGAGCGCGATCCTGGTGATAGAAACAGAACCTCGCCCTTTGCGTTCACCGGCAATCGTTTTGAATTTCGCGCTGTCGGCTCTTCCCAATCGGTCTCCGGCCCCCTGGTTGCGATGAATACCATGCTGGCAGATTCCCTCAATTGGATCGCCGGCAAGCTGGAAGCGGAGCTGCAGGGCGGCGCCAGTCAGGCTGCAGCTGTCATCAGCGTTCTGAAGGAACTGATGGAGGAGCACGGTAACGTGGTCTTCGGCGGTGACGGCTACTCGAGCGAATGGCACCGCATAGCGGTGGAGGAACGTGGGCTCAAGAACATCCCGACCACGGCCGACGCCCTGCCGGCCTTCAAGGACCCGGCCGTGATCGACCTCTTTGAGCAGACCGGCGTACTTTCCAATGTGGAGCTCGCAAGCCGTTTCGAGGTCTACGCAGAGCAGTACCTGCTGTCAATCGAGGTAGAGGCCAAGCTGGTTGTTGATATGGCGACTACGCTGATCTACCCGGCGGCTATCAGCTATCTGTCAGATATCTCCGCAACCAGCATCAACCTCAAGGACATGGGTGTCGATATAGACGCCGCTATTGCAAAATCGATTGCCAGCGATACCAGCGCAATGATGGCTGCGGTATCCGGACTCAAGGAGGCACTGACTCAACATACCTTCGAGTCGACGGAAGAGCATATGCAGTTCTATGCCAGCACCGTACGCAGCCTGATGGACGAGGTTCGCTCTTATGCAGATTCGCTCGAAGCGCAAGTCGCGGACGCACTATGGCCCCTGCCCAAGTACCAGGAGATGCTCTTTATCAAATAAGCCGACAGCTGCGCAGCATGGATGTGCTCTCGCCCGCGCTCATGAGCTTCATTTAAAGGGGTTTGTGAGGGTGGGCTTGCTGCCGCCCGGGCGCTGCAGAAGGTAGACTAGGGCATCAGGAATTCAGGAAGCTCACACTACACATGCCAAGCAGCAACAACGCTCCTCACACGGTGCAGCTCGGGTTCCGGGGAACCTGGGCAATTATTCTTCCGTACCTGCGGGAGAAATTGACGGAACAGGTGAAGTCCGTCTGGTTTATTGTCTTCTACCTACTGTTTTTCCAGATTGTCGTGCTCGGACTCCCCATTGTGTACGCCGGGATGATAGCCACCGGTATTGCCGTAGTAGCCATTGGTCTGACCTTCTTCATGGAAGGCCTGCGCGTAGGATTGATGCCCCTGGGTGAAACCCTGGGCGCTGTACTGCCCCGCAACTCCACCTTGCCCATGATCCTGGCCTTCTCCTTCCTGCTGGGACTCGGCGCAACTTTTGCGGAACCGGCGATTGCAGTACTACGTGCGGCGGGCGCCAACGTGCGCCCTCTGGACGCCCCACTACTTTTCAGTCTGCTCAATGACTTTGCCGATCAACTGGTTACTGCGGTTGGCCTGGGGGTTGGCGTCGCGGTGATGCTTGGCGTCCTGCGCTTTTTCTACGGCTGGTCTTTGAAGCTACTGATTCTTCCCACGCTGACAATACTGATCAGCCTCACGCTCATTGCCAGCCAGGATCCGATTTTACTACCCATTCTCGGCCTGGCCTGGGATTGCGGTGCCGTGACGACGGGGCCGGTGACGGTTCCTCTGGTCCTCGCGTTGGGTGTGGGGGTCTGCAGAATTGTCGGCGCCGGTGACGTAAAGGACGCCGGCTTTGGCATCGTCACACTGGCATCACTTTTTCCCATTCTTGCGGTTCTGTTACTAGCCTTTTATCACGCTGGCGCCGAAGACTATTACGGCCAAGTCAATTATTCCGGTGAGCCGTTGGCCGTTAGCGCAACCCCGATCGAAACCGCTATCCCCGAACCCGTGAATGGAGGGATCAGCGAG
>JBLIIW010000244.1:0-5012 GCA_047635315.1 Halieaceae bacterium
TGAGAGCGGCAGTTCCACGCGACGCTCGCTCCCGTCGGGCAATTTCTCTATGCGATAGCATCCCTCAATCTCGTAGCGGGGCCCCTCGCGATAGCCATCTGGATCATGGTTGTGACTGGAGTCGTTACAGGTGGCGTGGTTATGGCTAAGCCCGTAAGTGATCGCCGAGCCCAGCAAAGCGCCGCCCAGATAGGCCTGGCCCCAGCCCCCGTAGGGGCCATAGTAGGAGTAGCGTGGGTTGTAGTAGCGCCCGTGACGCCAGTAGCCACCCCGGTAGGCATTCCCCCTGCCGCGATCCCAGCGCTGCCCGTTGCGGTGAGATTTGTAATGGGTCTGCTGGTAGCCGTTGCGGTGCGCTTTTTTTACCGCCTTGCGGTGGGATTTATTATGCGCCTTGCGATCATTTCTGCGGTGTTCATTGCGATAGCCCTTTCGATTGTCGTTGCGGTGTTCATTGCGGTACTCCCGGCGATCGCCCTTATCCCAACGCTCGTCTCCCGCGAGGCCCTGAGTTGATGTGAGCGCCAGAAGACTGGCGGTGGATCCAATAAGCAGTAGTTTCCTGAACATGGTGTGCTCCTCCTTTGCTAGTGCACGAAACCAGAGTAAGGCGGCGCTACTGAACCCAAGCTGAACACCGCTCAGAAAGTTTTGCCCCTGTGTTCAGCGGGGGTTCAGGTAGCGCTCAGTAAGCTGAAAGCCAGTTGGAGGACTTAACAAGTAAAGGAGAATATCGTGAAAGAACTATTTGCCGGCGCACTACTGGTGGGTTCAGGCCTGGCCCTGGGTGGCACGCAGAGCACTGTAATTGAGATGCCCGTGGTGGCAACAGAGCCTGTCGTGGAAGTATTCAGGGAGCGGATTCCTCACGAGACCTGCCGCCAGGAACGGGTTCGGGTAGTGGAGCGTGGCCGGGAATCCTCCGCCACAGCCACCATACTCGGGGCGGTAGCTGGCGGCGCCATCGGTGCAGTGCTCGGGGATAACTCCCGCAATAAGGATCTTATTGCGGGCGCGGGCGCGGTTCTAGGCGCATCCGTGGGGCATGATGCGGGTAACCGTCAGCAGAACGACGCGGTGTACTACGTGACAGAGGACGTTTGTTCCGTGGAGTATGAGTTGCGCGACGGCGAGCGTGTTAACGGCTATCGCGTCAGCTACCGCTTCGGAGATACCATCTACGAAACGCGCAGTTCCACGGAGCCCGGGGAAACCATCGCCGTGCGCGTTAATCTTGAGCCGCTGCCCTGAGCTTGATGCCGGGCAGCCCGGTGGAGACTGCATTTGACCCTGCGAACTTTGTTCATACCCCTTGTTTGGCTGGCTCTGTGCCTGCCGGCCGCGCCGCTGTGGGCGATCGATCAAAGTGAGCTCGAGGCATGGCAGGAGCGCATTCTGCGGACCCTGGAGCGCCAGGAGCAAAAGCGCGACGACGTGGATAAGGAAGACTCTCAGCGCGGCGAATCCCTGGCCGAGCCGCGGAGACGCGACTCCGGTGCCAGCGAGGCCGCGACTCGCGCCAGCAAGCGCTATGGCGGACGTGTACTGGCCGTGGCGCGCTCCGGGGACGGCTACCGGGTACGGCTCCTGCTCGAGAACGGACGGGTGACTACCGTGGAAATTCAGGACTGACTCATGCGACTGCTTATTGTGGAAGACGATCGGCGACTGCGCGAGCGTCTCGCAAAGCACTTCCGGAGCGCTTCCTGGGTAGTTGATGAAGCCGCCGATGGGGTAGAGGCGCGTTACCTCGCCAGCGAATATCCCTGTGACGTCGCCATTGTCGATTTGGGACTCCCGGACATTCCCGGCATAGACCTGATCGCCGGCTGGCGCTCAGAAACTAAAAGCATGCCGATTCTTATTCTGACCGCTCGCGCCGACTGGCAGGACAAGGTCGGCGGACTCGAAGCCGGCGCCGACGATTACGTGACCAAACCCTTTTACCTCGAGGAGGTGGAGGCGCGCGTACACGCCCTGCTGCGCCGCGTAGAGGGCCGGCGCACGGCGGTGGCCGACTACGGTGAGCTGCGTATCGATTTCGGTGGTCGTCGCGTCTACCGCGCGGACGAGGAACTGTCTCTTACAGCCTATGAGTACAACACCCTGGCCTATCTGGTCCATCGCGCGGGGGATGTTGTTACGCGCAGCGAGTTGCTGGACCACCTCTACGAACGCGATAGCGATCGGGACAGCAATGTGATTGAGGTCTTTGTGGGCCGTCTCAGGCGCAAGCTGGATCCGGACGGTGTACTCACACCCATAGAAACCGTGCGCGGGGCTGGATACCGATTTACCCTCGAGCGGGCCGGCGCGTGAGCCTGATACCCGGCAGCATTACCGCGCGCATGGTGCTGGCAGCGATGCTGCTGCTACCACTGGCTCTCGGTGTCACCGGTGGCTACCTCGAGCGGGCGCACCGTGAATCGCTGGATGCGGCTATGACCGAGCGACTGCAGCTACAGGTTCTTGCACTGCTTGCGCAGGCCGATTTCAGCGAGGAATTCAGCTTGCCCTTGATACCGCTGGAGCCCCGCTTGATACAGACCAACTCCGGGCTGTATGCGCTGGTGACGGGTGACGGCGACGACACAGTTTGGCTGTCTCCATCAGCATTGCTGCTGCAACAGCCGCTGCAAAGCCTGATGTTGGGCGTGCCGGCGCTGGCTCCCGGTGAGCGACACACGAGTGAGCGTGGGGGACTGCTTCGCCACGCCTATCAGGTGCTCTGGGAAACCGGCCAGGGAGCGGCTCTACCCCTGCGCTTTCTTGTCGCTGAGAGCACCGCGCCCCGGGAGGCGGATATTCTGGCCTACCGCAAGAACCTCCTGCTCTGGCTGGGTGTGACACTTATTCTTCTGCTCGCCGTGCAGCTGTTGATCTTTCGCTGGGGTTTATTGCCGCTCCGGCGTTTGACCGCGGATATAGAGCGCATTGAGGCCGGCGAAGGCTCAAACCTTCCCGGGCCCTGGCCACTGGAAGTGCAGCCCCTGGCCGACAGCCTGCAGGCCCTGCTCGAGGGAGAGCAGCAGCGCCGCGAGCGCATGCGCAATACCTTGTCGGATCTCGCCCACAGCCTGAAGACACCGCTGGCGGTGCTGCGCAGTGCGGACCCGGCGGCAGCGGACTACCCCAGTCTGCAGTCAGAGCAACTCGAGCGTATGGAGGAAGTGATCGGCTGGCACTTGCAGCGGGCCAGCGGTGGCAATTCCCGCTTGCTGCAGCGGGTGGCCCTGGGGCCGGCGCTGGAACGCCTGCGCCGCACCTTGCTCAAGGTGTATGCGCAGCGTGAACTGGATCTTGTCATCGACTGCCCTGAGGCTGCACGCTTCCGCGGCGACGAACGCGACCTCATGGAACTGCTGGGGAATCTCCTCGATAACGCCTGCAAGTATGCCGGGCATCGGGTGCAGGTGATTGTCACCGGCGGTACCCCGACCCAGTCGCTTGAGCTGTGCGTGGAGGATGATGGTGAAGGCGTCTCTCCGGAGCTCCGTGACACGCTCCTGCAGCGCGGCGCGCGGGCCGACACCCGCCGCGAGGGGCAGGGCATTGGCCTGGCGGTTGTTCTGGAGATTGTCGCGGCGCAGCGTGGCGAGATCAGTCTCGGGGACAGCGCCCTGGGCGGGGCCAGCGTTCGGGTGCTGCTGCCCTGAGACAATCGATATTAGTGCGCCGCGTTTTTCAGTACCTCCTCAAGCGGGACACCGACGCTGCCGGAGCGCTTCGCGTTGAAGTTGTTGGTGACAGCGAGGTAGGGGGCCGTATCGTCGCCGAGCTGCTCTGCGATAGGCGCCTGCTTGGCGAACGACTGATTAACAGCCCCTTGGCATAGCGTTTGGGGTGTTCTGATCGCACCAACGATTCATACGACGTTCCGGTATTGGCCGAGGCCGTGTAATAACTCGGATTTTGGCTTCAGACAGTCAGTCTGACCGTGTACGAGACTTCACCGCCCCGTCCTGCTGCTCAGCACCCTTTTTCTACTTATAAAAAGGATAAATAAATGGAAAGTAATAGAGTGTGCTCGTGCTTAGGTCGAGGGCCGGGCAGGTCGAGCTCAATAGAGCGATAAAACTGCGGAATCAGCAGTGAAAGGAAGTCGCTTGGAATTGTAGCGGCATCAGACGCTGAGGCCAAAACATTGGCCGAGCTTACACAGCAGATATCTTCAAAGGCTACATCTTCTGGCTCGTGAGCTATTTGGCTTTCATCAATCAACGCAGGCTGCGAAACGCTATCACTGGATCATCGCATCATGAAGCGATCATGGTGGTGATTTGGTGGATTGCTGTCGATAGGCTCAGATTCGACCTGGTGTCTATCAGACCCCCGGCATGATCAATTGACTCCACTACAAACCCGCTGTTGGCTACCAAAAATATGAGCAGTGAGTAGTCCATTTAATCGATTGCGTGGTGTGAAAAGCGTGTTCTCAGACACTGTCCGAGCCAAGTTGATTGCGAATGAGGCGCTAGCTCAGCATAAATCGATGCTCAGAACTCTCTTTGTACCCACTTCATCGCACAGTTCACGATATCTCACTTAAAGCACCACATTGTTTACAATCTTGATAAATACTTGACTAAAAACCCCATATATCTTACATTTCGGTCTGATTTCAGTAATATTGTTGACAATAATGACAATCCAGACCGAATCAACAGCAGAAATCGCGATTAAGACTGAGTCGCTAACGCATGCTGATCGAGCCTTTCAGATGTTACAAAGCGATATTACCAAGGGTGTCATTAAGCCCGGCAGTAAAATCAGCGAAACTGAGCTTGCTGCCCGATACGGGACCAGCAGAGGCCCTTTACGCGAAGCGCTGCAGCGACTTGAAGGCCGAGGGTTAATTGAACGAATCCCCCACGTAGGCACGCGAGTTGTATCCCTCAATCTCAATGAATTACTAGAAATCTATCAAGTCCGCGAAGCATTAGAAGGACTAGCCTGCCGTTTAGCCGCTGAAAATATGAGTGATGACGAGATAGCGTCGATGACTCAGTTGT
>JBLIIW010000245.1:0-4972 GCA_047635315.1 Halieaceae bacterium
GCCGCGCTCAATCAGGTTCAGCTCATCACCACCGGAGGGGCCCATCTCGACCTCCCAGAGCCTGCCGTCGAGATCCAGCGCCAGGCCCAGCAGATTGCGATGTCCGAGAGACCAGATCTGTCCGTACACCCCCTCGTTATCGACCAGCGGATTATTTTCCGAATGTTTGAGGAAAGGGTTATCGGACGGTATAGAGCCATCATCATTCAGCCGCAGTAACTTGCCGATGCTGGACTGCATGTCCTGCGCGGGGGTGAACTTCTGTCGGTCACCGGACGATATCCACAGGTAGCCCTCGTTGTCGAAAAGCAGACGATGGCTCAGGTGTCCACGCCCCATGACCTTGGGATACTGGCGCCAGATCACCTCCATATCACGCAGCACAGGCCGGCGACCCGATTCGTCCAGCACACCTCTCGCCACGGCTGCACCGCGCGTGTTGCCCATTCCCGCCTCTGCGTAGCTCAGGTACACCAGCTGATTATTGGCGAAATCCGGATGGGGACGCACATCACCCAAGCCACCCTGCCCACCGTAGTCGACGTCTGGCAACATGCCGCGCACAGGCGTTTTCTTACCCTCTGTCGATACGATAAACAGACTACCTTTGCGTTCAGTCACCAGCATCCGGCCATCGGGCATGAAGGCGACAGCCCAAGGCTCATCAAAGTCAGCAACCGCATCGACAGAAAACGGTAACTCCGCCCGCACAAAGCCAGCGGCGAGGAAAAAGCTCGCCGCGAGGATAGTCATAAATCGTTGCATCATAGGAGGTCCGTTTGTCGCTTGGGGGTGGACGTCAGCTATCGGCCAGCTCAAAACAGGGCCGGTAACTGGAAGGGTCGATTTTCATGCGTCCGTCGCGGACGAATCCGTTGAGCAGGTCGGCGAGTCCATTGATTATCTCGCCCTCCCCGTGCAGTTGGTAGGGCCCGTGCTTCTCGATCGCGCGTACGCCAAAATCCTTTACATTGCCCGTCACGATGCCGGAGAACGCTCGACGCAGTTCGGCAATCAGCTGGTGGCGCGGCTGATCCCGGTGTAGCGCCAGCGCTGCCATATTCTCGTGTGTAGGGAGAAAAGGCTGCTGCAGCTCCGGGGGTATGTGCAGATTCCAGTTGTAGCTGAAGGACTCACTGTGCTCGATACGCTGGCGGCGTACGGACTTAATAGACTGTTTCATCGCGCGCGCCACCGCGGGGGCGTCGCCATTGATAATCCGGTAGTGCTGCGCCACCTCGTCGCCGAGGCAGCTGCGCAGAAAACCGTCGATCTGTTCGAAGTAAGCGCCACTCTCGGCGGGCCCGGTAAAGACCAGCGGCATCTCGATGTCCGCGTTGTCCGGATGCAGCTTGATACCCAGCAGAAAAAGAATCTCTTCCGCGGTACCCACGCCGCCCGGAAAGACGATTACACCGTGGGCAATGCGCACGAAAGCTTCCAGGCGTTTTTCGATATCGGGCAGGATTGCCAGCTCGTTGACGATGGCGTTCGGCGACTCGGCGGCGATAATCCCGGGCTCGGAAACACCCACGTAGCGGCTTTCCCGGTTGAGCTGTTTGGCATGCGCGATCGCCGCGCCTTTCATGGGCCCCTTCATGGCACCGGCACCACAGCCGGTGCAGATGTCAAAGCCTCGCAGACCCAGGGAATAACCTACGGTCTTACAGTAATCGTACTCCTTGCGCAAAATCGAGTGCCCACCCCAGCACACCACGAGCCGTGGCTGAACGTTGCTGCGCACCACGTTGGCATTGCGCAGAATACGAAACACCGTATCGGTAATGCCCTCGCTGCTGGAAAGGTCAAATGCCTGCTGCTGGACCAGTTTGTGTTCTGTGAAGACGATGTCGCGCAGCGCAGAAAACAAGTGATTGCGAATACCCTCAATCATGCGACCGTCGACGAAGGCCTCCGCCGGCGCATTGAACAGCTCCAGCTTCAGCCCTCGCGGCTCGGGCACCACACGCACGCTGAAATCCGCATAGGCCTCATAGACCTCCCGGGCGTCATCAATAAAACCGTCGGTGTTGAGAATAGCCAGTGCGCAGCGACGAAAAAGCTCGTGAATACTCGCGTCAGCGGTCGCAAGACTGGCCATCTCACGCTGGGATAAAAGATCGAGGGTCTGCACGGGACGCACGGAAGCCCGGGCCACGCGCGCTGGCGATACCTCACCACTTTCACGGTCATCACACTCGGGAACATTCGATTCAGCCGTCATGCGCACGATTATAACCCGCTGCCGCGACGGCGGCGCGCGCAGATCTTCGGCAACCACGCATTAGCGCGGATTCACATAGCGAAAAGTCAGGTTGATACGAGCGCCGCAAGCGGCACGCTGCTTGGGCAACTCATGTTTCCAGTTGGCCTGGGTTTGGCCGCCCATGAGCAGCAGGCTGCCGTGCTCAAGGTGAATACGCGCGGCGGGCAGATCCCGGCGGTGCCGGTGTTTCAGGCGGAACAGCCGTTCCTCCCCGAGGCTCAGGGAGGCGATCACTGGCTGCGCGCCCAGCTCCGGCTCATCGTCCGCATGCAGGCCCATACTGTCTTCGTTATCGCGATACAGATTGGCCAGCACACTATTGAAGGGGGTCTGGGCGATCGCGGCAATGCGCTCGCGCAGGGATGCCAGAACGGAAATCCACGGCAGCGGTTGGTAGCGCGTGCCCGAATAACCGTAAACCGCCTCCGGGTCTCCGTACCAGGCCAGCAGGCGCGGCTGCCGATAGCGTTTGCCAAACAGCTGCACGAAGCCCTCGCGCCAGGCGAGATCCTGGCGCAGCCTGCTAAAGAGAAGCGCGGCATCTGCGCCCAGATCGGGCTGGCGAAAGTACAGCAGGTCCGCATCGGGAACCTCGATACGCTGTGGGTCTGCGTCCGCAAAGAGATCATTCATCATCGTATGACATCACCGCATAGCACCGGGACAAGCCGTCGCAGTCAGCCCTGCTGGCCGAGCATGAACAGCAACTGACTGCGCACCGCGGGCCACTCCGGCGCGATGATTGAGTAAACACAGGTGTCGCGCAGGGTGCCGTTACTGTGGTGGCTGTGGTTGCGCAATATTCCGTCGAGACGGGCGCCCAGGCGCTCTATGGCGTGACGGCTCTGGCGATTGAAGGACGATGTCCGAAATTCCACGGCAATACAGCCCAGCGCATCGAAGGCGTGGCCAAGGAGTAGTAACTTGCACTGTGTATTCAAGGCCGTGCGCTGAACCCGTCGGGCATACCAGGTGGAGCCGATCTCCACGCGTGGAGTAGCGCTATCGATAGCCATATAGGTCGTCATGCCAGCGGGACAACCCTGAGCATCCAGCACAGTAAAGGGCAGCATAGTACCGGCCTGCTGCAGCCCCAAACGACGCCTGATCTCCTCATCCATGCCCTCGGGATCGGGTACGTTGGTAAACCAGCGCCTCCAGATTTCACCATCATCACTCGCCACACGCAGAGCATCAGCGTGCTCCGGGGCCAGCGGCACAAGACTCGCATGTGGACCCTGCAGGGCGACGGGTTCGGGCCAGGGCATTCACTTAGCTCCGTAGATTGTGCAACGCTCGCTCAGCGCCCACAGGCCAGGCAACAGATACAAAAAAGCCCACGCTGCCAACCGGCACACCGCGGGCTTTCAGATAAGCGGCTTCCAGCGCCTCTTATCAGCCGACGAAGGCTTTGCGCGGCTCGGAAACACCGGCAGACTCTGTGCCATTCAGGTACGCCAGAATGGTGTCTGCATCTGATACCTCGAAGGGATCGCTGCCGCAGTTATCACTGAAACCGGCCTCAGCAAACAGCTTTTCAACAGTGCCGTCGTTAACCACCATGGAATAACGCCAGGAGCGCATGCCAAAACCAATATTGGACTTGTCTACGAGCATGCCCATCTTGCGGGTGAACTCGCCGTTGCCATCCGGCAGCAGGGTGATGTTCTGGTTACCCTGCTCTTTTCCCCACTTGAACATAACGAATGCATCATTCACTGAAACACAGACAATCTCGTCAACACCCTGTGCCTTAAATTCCGCAAAGAGCTCGTCGTAGCGCGGTAGATGGTTTGAGGAGCAAGTCGGTGTAAAGGCGCCCGGAAGCGAGAAAACCACAACCTTGCGACCAGCAAAAATGTCGTCCGAGGTCTTGTCTTCCCAGCGGTAGGGATTGTCACCGCCAACCGACTCATCGCGCACGCGCGTCTTGAATGTAACCTGTGGGACCGTTGTAGTCATGCTTGTGTTACCTCTTGGTAGGGACGTCAGTAGGGACGTCAGTAGAATCGTCGAATCGACCGGCTGGTGGATGCCCGTGCTGATAGACCGTGGCGAGAATAACGCGCCACCGGGCACAGAAACACCCCCTTGCTATGCATTGCACGAAGGCACATCGGCCGTTGTAGAGATGATACGCCCGGCCCGATAATCGGCAAAATGATATTTTCCGTAGTTGATGATCTTGTTTATCGATCAGAGCGGAGAACTCAGGCTGCCGGGCGCCCGCCGCTGATGCGATTCACCCGGAATGCTAGGGCTCAACAGCCTCGCTGTGCGGGTAATGCAGCGCTGCTTCATCCATGGACATTGCCGTGAATTCCGACTTCTCGCGTCGATAATCCTGCGAATTGATCCACGGACTGCGGTCCCCCTGACGCGGGAACAGATGTATTAGCCGCTGCATATACCCGGCCGAGAAGCCTTCGATCCACGGGCGGGGCTGCATACTGTTGGCCTCCTCCACGCTTGGCTGCGGCACCACCACCCTATGCCCCTTGCGGTCCATGTGCTGGAGTAGTCGACAGAACCACTCGCCAACAATATCGGAGCGCAAGGTCCAGGAAGCATTAATGTAGCCAAAGATCGTCACCAGGTTGGGCAGCCCCGAGTACATCATGCCCCGGTAGGACCAACTCGCGGGAAAATCGAAGTCCTGCCCGTCGACACTAAAGGCCACCCCCCCCATGATCTCCAGCTCCAACC
>JBLIIW010000246.1:0-4952 GCA_047635315.1 Halieaceae bacterium
TTTGCGCGACCGGAGCGACTGTTCACTGGGGGCTTTGTTATGCGCGCCGGCTTGATACCGGTCGGGGAATAACTGACACCGAATAATTCAACGGGCGTTGAAATAAAGTAGAGCAAATAAATACCCACGAATCAGCCGACCTTGGTCGACCCGGATTGCAGCGGTGGCCATATCTGCGACTAAAGGACTCTACCCCGGGCTGGCGTTCATGGCTGATACTTTAGAAGTTATTGATTGCGGCGGGGACTTTTCGCGGTCGCATTGCTCGTAAAGGTGTAGACGCAGGAAATGCGCGACCGACATCTGGAATCGACAGCTGGCAACTTTACAGCTATTAACTTTACAGCGACTAACAACAAGGTGTACCAGTCATGGGCCGAGTTGCGCTGGTTACCGGCGGAAGCCGTGGCATCGGTGAATCTATTTGCCGGATGCTCAAGCAAGAGGGATATCCGGTGGTCGCCAACTACGGTGGCACCGACGAGAAGGCGCAGGCCTTTAGCGAGGACAGCGGCATTCCCGTTTACAAGTTCGACGTAGATTGCTTATCTGCCTGCGAGGAGGCGGTCGCGAGGATCGAGGAAGAGGTGGGTCCCATTGAGGTGCTGGTCAACAACGCCGGTATTACCCGGGACGGTACCATGCACAAAATGAGCTATGAGCCGTCGTATAACGTGGTGCGCACCAATCTTGGCTCCTGCTTTTATGTGTCACGCTGCGTTATTAATGGCATGCGCGAGCGCGACTTTGGACCTATCGTTAATATTGGTTCGATGAATGGTCAGGCCGGTCAGTATGGCCAGGTGAATTACCCGGTGGCCAAGAGCGGTATTCACGGTTTCACCAAGGCGCTGGCTTAGGAATGCGCGCCCAAGGGCATAACGGTGAATGCGATAGCGCCCGGCTACGTGGCGACCGATAGGGTGCGGGCGGTCAGCACATGTACTGATCGCAGCGGCGCGAGAGCGACCCGAAAGCTGGCCAGTCGTCGGGGGATGTTAGAGAGATGAGGGGTTTTTTTTGGGTGGTGCAAGCAGCGTGAACATCGTCGATGACAATCAGGCAGCGATCATGGATCGCGAGTTTTGTACTGCCCTGGCACAGATAAGCGGTGGCACCCCACCCCTGGAACTGTCCCTCGCTACCCTGGACTGGCTGGCGCATCTGTCCATATCTCCCGGTAAGCGCTTGCAGCTGACGCAGAGCTTTTTTCAGAAGCTGGGCGAGGTCGGGATCTACAGCCTGCAGCCCCTTGTGAAGAAGGACGCCGAGGGTCCAGCCAGCGCCATAGAGCGGCGCATGAGCTCCGAGGTCTGGCGGCGCTCGCCCTTCACTGTGTTTGCGCAAGCGCATCAGCTCAGCAAGGACTGGTGGAAAGAGGCGACCGTTGGCATCGAGGGCGTGCGCGTCTTGAGAAGCTCATGTGGAAGCGCGGCTATCTGGGCAGCGACAACATGGGCGGGGCCTTCTCCGCGCTGCGCTCCTCGGACCTCATTTACGCGGGTACCGTAGACCGCTATTTACTCGGCAAGCAGGTCGAGCTGAATAACCTCATGTCCTGGAACGCCGACGGCACGCGCATGCCCTACCAGATGCACACGGAGTACCTCGAGCAGCTGTACCTGCACAATCAACTGGCTGGCAACAAGTTCAAGGTGGGTGGGCGAGTTGTGTCCCTGTCGGATGTGCAGGCCCCCATGTTTGTACTTGGGACCGAAACCGATCACGTGGCCCCATGGAAATCCGTCTATAAGCTGCTGGGGCTGACCCACAACGAATTACCGTTTGCGCTCACCAGCGGCGGGCACAATGCCGGTGTGGTCAGTGGGTCGCAGCGCCGGCGTTATAGGATCAATACGCGAGTTGATGGCGCCAGGTACATGGATCCGGACGCCTGGATGGAGTCCACGTCAGTCAATCAGGGCCCTTGGTGGCCCGCCTGGAATGAATGGCTTGAGCAGCGTATGAGTGGGAAGCTTGCACCACCGTCTATGGGTGCTCCCCGGAAGGGATTGAAGCCGCTTCGTGACGCGCCGGGGGAATACGTTTTCGGCTGAGTGCCCAGAGCGCGGCTATGGCGCGAGGGCTTTGCTAAGCCAGCCCGGTAGTCCGCAGCGCCGCTTCCAGCTGCGCCGAGCGCTGCTCCAGCGTACCCGTATAGCCCACGGCCATCCGCACCAAGCCGGGACTGATGGCGGCTGTTGCGAGCGCTTCCGCCGGCATTTCGCTGGAGGTACTGGATGCCGAACAGGACATCAACGTGTCGAAGTAGCCGAGGCTGACGGCCACATAGCCGAACTGGTGTTCGTTCTGCAGCGTGTTCATCAGGGCCATCGCCTTTGCCTCGCTGCCGGCATCGATGACGAGTAGCCCGCCGTAACCGTAGTCCGGGTGCCGCAGGCGCTCGATCAAGGCGTGATCCGGATGCTCTGGCAAGCCCGGGTAGCTGACCGGCACACCGAGCTCGGCCGTGCGCCGCGCGAGGGCGAGGGCACGCTCCCCGTGCGCCGCCATGCGCAGCGGTAGATGGGGCACACGGAGGGCGACGCTCGCCGCGACCGTGGGGTCCATGGTGGGGCCAAGGATCATCAGTGGTCCAGTGTGCAGGTCCATCAGGCTGGCGATGAAGTCGGCACTGGCACAGACCGCTCCGCCAATCAGGTCCGACGCCCCACCGATAAACTTGGTAAGGCTGTGCACGACGATATCGGCACCGAGCCGCGCGGCTGACAGCACCAGCGGCGCAAAAGTGTTGTCGACCACGAGGGGGATTCCAGCATCTTTTGCGATGCGGCGTAGCGCGGGTATATCGGCGATGCGTAGCGTCGGGTTGGAAACACTCTCTACATAGAGCAGTCGCGTTTGCGGTGTGATGGCAGCGGCCACTGCGTCGAGGTCGGTGCTGTCGATGAAACTGGTACGCACGCCGGTCTTTGCGGGCATGAAGTCATTGAGCAGTGCCCAGGTGCCCCCGTAGATCGTGTTGCTCGCCACAACATGATCCCCGGCATTGCAAAGGGCGAGTATGACGGCGGAGATTGCACCCATGCCGCTGGCGCTGCAGTAGGCCGCTTCTGTCCCTTCCAGCGCCGCAAGCTGTCGCCCGAGATTGTAGACCGTGGGGTTGAAGTGCCGGCCGTAGAGATAGCAGCCACCGCTCTCAGGTCCTTTGCGCCCGGCAAAGATCTCCGGCATCGTCGCCGGGTCGACGACCGTGAAAGTTGAGCTCGCTTCAATGGACATGTTGACGCCGCCGTGCTCACCGAATTCGTGGCGCAGGTTGGCAAGGGCTTCGATGGGGTCTACAGCGATCATGGTACGACTCCCGCAGGTTACTGTCGGACCGAATTTACGTACTTCGAGACCGATAATGTACCACGGAGGTAGATTTATCCTATCTCCGAATAACATGCAGACTTATAACACTCGGTCAGATATCCAGCAGCATTGCGACCCAGGGTCATGTGCTCTATGAGTCGCAGCATTCTCGCCCGGTCTTCTGTTAATACGTCTTCTCGTCCGCGCAAATACTTTTGCAGCAAGGGGCCGGTGAGTTCGTGCTCAAAATCCTGCTGCGAGGGCAGCGTTACCATCAGGCCACTCACAAGCACATCACCCAATCCGGTTTTACACCCGTAGTTGGCACGATGACAGGCAGTAAATCCGGACGCCATGGATTGCCATATCTATATTCGCCGTCCATCAGTACGTGTTTCCAAGGAATGAATACGTTGTCGAAAATTACCAGGACTTCCCGCCCGCCGAACTGCGCGTTGCCCCTGTTAAGATCGCCCACTTCCATGGCGCGCATATCGCAGGATTGACGGCTGTAAATATAGGTCATCCCGACGGCATCCGCCGGCACCATAGCGACTACCGCATAATCTTTATCCGCCTCAGTCATATTCATGGTGGGCATGACGCAGATCCAGTGCGAGTTTAAGCCGCCAGTCATGTGGGCCTTTGCGCCGGTAACATAAAGTCCCTGCTCAGTCCGCTTCGTTACATGCATGAACCAATCGGGACCTGTCTGTTCGCTTGCGCGTTTACTGCGATCCTCTTTGGGGTCGGTCATACCTGCGTCGATATTGACGTTGTTCAGTTGTACCAGCTTGAGAAAGTCCAGGTAACGCGGGTGATAACGCGTGCCATGCTTTTGATCGATGTCCTAAGTAATTGAGTGGAGCACACTGATTGTGTCCAGACCGGCGCAGCGCTGAAAAGAGGTTCCGGTGAGCTGCCCAAGGCGACGTTGCATCTTGTTTTTCATCACCAGGTCTTCTGGGGACTCGACGATATGCAAGAAGCGGTTTACTTTCGCATCGATAAGCGGTGAGTGAGCGGTGGCCAGCTCCAGATCCTCCAGGGCCAACTTGTAGGTTCGCTTCAGAGCGTTAATAGAGGGACTATTGATGGGGTGGTACAGGCTCGTTTATCTTTTCGCCGAACATATACAAGTCGACGGGACGGTTTCGCAAACTCCCAGCGTAGTCTTCTCCGCTCACGATTGGCGCAAAACGACTCCAGCGTTGGGCGGCGGATTCTTCTCGGGGTAGTTTGATGGCCGCATTCATAATTATCTCTGCTTCGGTTGTGGTTCTGCTGCGGCTCAACGGTGTGTGCAAAATGCGAACAAGCTATCGGACCCTTGAAAGATTATCGCAATATTCTAGCTTGCCAGCGTGTTTTGAAGAAGCTCGCTACTACTGGCACTGATCCCGCCCCCTGACGTTTTACTCTCACCTCTACCTTTGGTCTTTACTTAAGTAGAAAAAAGCAACTAATTTTATTAAAGTTCGCGCTAAATAGTACATTGACGCAGACCACCTATGACCAAAAAGCATGTTCAGACCTGCCCCATTGCGGGGTTAATTCTGTCAATTTTTATACCGGTGGTCGAGATCTCCTTGGCGGAGTTCGCTGAATCAGGGGGGAATACGGATCGGTTAGAT
>JBLIIW010000247.1:0-4887 GCA_047635315.1 Halieaceae bacterium
GCTCAGTCGAAGGGAAAGATGTCAAGAAGGCTTATCGCCGTGTCGCGATGAAGTTTCACCCGGATCGCAACCCCGACGATCCCAAGGCGGATGAGAAGTTCAAGGAGGCCACCGAGGCCTACGAGGTTCTGACCGATGCGGAGAAACGCCAGGCCTACGATCAATTTGGTCATGCCGGCGTAGAGGGCCAGATGGGTGGCGGTGGTTTTTCCGGCGGTAACTTCTCTGACATTTTCGGTGATGTCTTCGGTGATATTTTCGGCGGTGCCGGTGGCGGCCGCGGCCGTGGCGGCGCCCAGCGCGGCTCGGACCTTCGCTACACGCTCGATATCGCCCTTGAGGATGCTGTGCGTGGCACCACCGCAGAGATACGTGTGCCGACGCTGGTCAGCTGCTCTACCTGCGCGGGTTCGGGCTCCCGCAAGGGCAGTAGCCCAACCACCTGTGGAACCTGTGGTGGTGCGGGTCAGGTGCGCATGCAGCAGGGCTTTTTCCAGGTGCAGCAAACGTGCCCGACCTGTCGCGGACGTGGCAACACCATCTCTGATCCCTGTACCTCCTGTCGCGGCCAGGGTCGTGTGGAGAAAACCAAGAAGCTGTCTGTGAAAGTGCCACCAGGCGTTGATACGGGCGACCGTATTCGTCTCGCGGGCGAAGGCGAGGCGGGCGCGGAGGGTGGCCCGGCGGGTGATCTGTTCGTGCAGATGTCCGTGAAACAGCACCCCATATTCGAACGCGACGGCAAGCATCTCTATTGCGAGGTACCCATTACCTTCGTGGACGCGGCGCTGGGGGGGGAGCTCGAGGTACCGACGCTGGATGGCCGGGTCAAGCTGAAGATTCCGTCTGAAACGCAGACCGGTAAGCTGTTCCGCCTGCGTGGTAAGGGCGTGCAGCCGGTGCGCGGGGGCAGTATTGGTGATCTGCTCTGCCGCGCGGTGGTGGAGACCCCGGTTAATCTGGGCAAGCGCCAGAAAGAGCTTCTGCGAGAATTTCAGGAGAGTCTGGGCGAGGGCGGCCATGCGCAGAGCCCGCGCCAATCGAGCTGGTTTGAGGGCGTGAAACACTTCTTTGATGACATGAAGTCGTGACCCTCCCGGTTACCATTGCCGGGGCCCGGGGGCGGATGGGGAGCACGCTGGTGGATCTTGTCAGTGCATCGCCGACGCTCTCTGTGGCCGGCGCCACGCTGGGGCCGCAGGAAGTCGCACCCACCCAGAGTGCTGTCGCTGCAGAGCTATACACCCATGATCTCGCGGACGCGCTCTCTGGTAGTCAGGTTTTTATTGATTTCACAACGCCGGATACCATTGCTGCGCATGCGCGTGCCTGTGCCGCGGCTGACGTAGGCTGGGTGCTCGGTACGACCGGGCTGGACACCGCGCAGCAGGAGGCGGTTCAGAGCGCCGCACAGCACATTCCCATCTGTCAGGCAGCGAATTTCAGTACCGGAGTCAATCTCATGCTGCGGTTGGTTGAACTGGCGGCTGGGGCCGTCGATGAGGACACGGATCTGGAAGTCATGGAGGCACATCACCGGCATAAGGTTGATGCGCCTTCCGGCACGGCGCTCGCTATTGGCGAGGCTATGGCCAGAGCCCGCGGCGTGACCCTGGATGAGCATGCGGTGATGAGCCGCCAGGGGATCACTGGCCCGCGCCCAGAGGGTGCGATCGGTTTCGCGACCGTGCGCGCGGGCGATATCGTTGGGGAACACACGGCGCTGTTTGCCAGCGATGGGGAGCGCCTGGAAATTACACACCGCGCGGGGACGCGAGAGGCTTTCGCCCGGGGTGCCTGCCGGGCGGCGCTGTGGCTGGAGGGTCGGGCGCCGGGCTTGTACGATATGCAGGATGTATTGGGACTGCGCGAAGAGGGAAACAAATAATGATGGATGCGGCACTGGAAACGATCGTTGATATTAATGAAGATAACGCCGCGCGTTATCTTATAGATGAGTCCACGCAGCGGCTCGTGCTGGCCGATTTCTGGGCTGATTGGTGTGGTCCCTGCAAGACGCTTACGCCGATTCTTGAAAAACTGGCGAACGAGTATGCCGGTGCCTTCCTGCTTGCCAAGGTGAATGCCGATGAGCAGCAGATGATTGCGCAGCAGTTTGGCGTACAAAGCCTGCCCACGGTGATGGTCATGCAGAACGGCCAGCCGGTAGACGGTTTTGCCGGGGCCCAGCCGGAGACTGCCGTGCGCGAGATGCTCGAGAAGTATCTCCCGTCTCCCTACGAGGCGGCGCTGGCAGAGGCCGAGCAAAAGCTGCAAAGTGGCGACGAGGCTGGGGCTGTGGCCATACTGCGGGGCCTCTACGAGGACAGCAGTGGACGGCACGATATCGCCATGGCCTATGTCCACGCCCTGATCGCTGCGCGGCGCCTGGACGATGCGCAAGGGGTTCTGGACGCGGTGCCCATGGTCGATCAGGACCCGCTCTATGATCAGGTCCTGGCACAGCTAAGTCTCGCCCGCGAAGCCGCCCGTTCTCCGGAGTTGCTGGCCCTGGAAGCGCAGCTGGCGGCAGATCCTGAAAGCCTTGACCTGCGCGAGCAGATAGCGGTGCATTACAGCGCTGCGGGGCAGTATCGCGAAGCGCTGGAAAGCCTGTTGTTCATTCTGAAAAAAGACATTAATCACCAGAACGGGGCCAGTAAAAAAGCACTCCTGGATACCATTGCCTCCCTCGGCAAGGGCGATCCGCTGGCTGCGGAGTACCAGCGCAAGCTGTTTTCCCTGCTCTACTGAGCAACCCGCCGGAGCCGGCTGTGGTCGGCTATTGCGGTCTTGTTGCCGTCATCTCCGAGGCATTTTCAGACTATTGGATACGCTTGTTTTAGCGCTGCCAGCGCGCTAGAGTACTGCGGCTAGGAAAAACATACCCAAGATTCAAATATAGCTAGTACAACACTAGTTCATGAAACACTGCGGGCGATCGGCTAAAACCCCGCGCCAACGTGATTCGGCCGCTACAGGTCGACCGACAGGAGACAGTACTGTGGATACCAGTTTTGCCCCCGAAGATGTTGCCTTCCGCGACGAAGTTCGCGCGTTTTTTGCTGAGGCATACACCGATGAGCTACGCGCGCGCATGGATGACGGCAAGGGTTATCGCGAGGCCGTCGTTGAATGGCAGAAGAAGCTATACGCGAAGGGATGGGTTGCGCCCAACTGGCCCGTGGAGCATGGCGGCACCGGATGGACGCCGACGCAGAATTTCATTTACGACAGCGAGCGCTCCGCGGCCGGCATACGCGATGTAGTGCCCTTCGGCCTGAAAATGGTCGCCCCGGTTATTTACACCTTCGGCAACGACGAGCAGAAAGCGCGCTTTCTCCCGCGCGTTCTCCAGAGTGACGATTGGTGGTGCCAGGGCTATTCAGAGTCCGGGTCTGGTTCTGACCTGGCGTCGCTTAAAACCAGAGCGGAACTGGATGGGGACGACTACGTGGTTAATGGCGCCAAGGTCTGGACTACGTACGCGCAGTATTCGGACTGGATTTTCTGTCTGGTGCGCACCAGTAGCGAAGGTAAGAAGCAGCACGGAATCACTTTCCTGCTGATCGACATGCGTTCTGAGGGGGTGACGGTTAACGCGATCGATACCATCGACAGTCACCACAGCCTCAATGAGGTTGTGTTTGAGAACGTGCGAGTTCCCGTGGCCAATCGCATCGGCGAACAGGACAAGGGCTGGACCTATGCGAAGGCCCTGCTGGCACATGAGCGCACCTCGATTGCGGGTGTCGCCGACTCCAAGCGCGGACTGGCTGAAGTTCGGCGGCGCGCGGAAGGCGAGCTGAACGGCGGTAGAGCCCTGATTGATGACCCGCTTTTCCAAAAGCGCCTGTCCGATGTGGAAATAGAGCTCATGGCGCTGGAGTTTACGGATCTGCGTGTGCTCGCCTCGGTCGCTTCCGGCGGAGCGCCCGGCGCCGAGTCCTCCCTGCTCAAGATCAAGGGCACCGAGATCCAGCAGCAGATTCAGGAGCTGGGCATGGATGTGGCGGCCTACTATCAGGGCGTCCTGCCTACGGAGCTGGATAGTAACGTTATCGGACATGATTTCGGCATGGCTGCGCGGCAGCGATACATGTACGGCCGGGCGGCCACCATCTACGGCGGCTCCAACGAAATCCAGAAGAATATCATCGCCAAGGCGGTGCTGGGCCTCTAGGGCCTGGCTACGCAGGGAGAGGAATAACCATGAATTTTGATTTTTCCGAAGAACAGGGCATGTTGCGCGATAGCGTTGCGCGTTTTATACAGGATGACTACGACTTTGATACGCGACGCGGCATTGTTGCTTCAGAGGAAGGCATCGGTCGCCAGCAGTGGAGCACCTTTGCGGAGCTGGGATGGCTGAGTGTTCCCTTTGCCGAGGAGCACGGCGGTTTTGGGGGCGGACCGGTTGACCTTATGGTCATGATGGAGGAGTTTGGCAAGGGCCTGGTGGTGGAGCCATATTTTGCCACGGTCGTGCTGTTTGGCGGGCTTTTGCGCGCTGCGGCTAACGATGCGCAGCAGTCCCGGTACATCCCGGGCATCATTGACGGATCCGTGTTGGGTGCCTTCGCCTATCTTGAGCGCCAGAGTCGCTATGAGCTCGCGGACATCAAGACCAGCGCGTTGGCCAGCGGTGACGGTTTTGTGCTGAATGGCGAGAAGGTCGTGGTTTCAAACGGTGCCAATGCCGACACGCTAATAGTTGCCGCCCGCACCAGTGGGGAGCAATTTGATCGCGCCGGTATCAGCCTGTTCCTGGTGTCCTGTGACGCGCCAGGTGTGGAGCGGGTTAGCTATAAGCTGATGGATGGCCAGAAGGTTGCCAATATTGTCTTTGCGGATGTGACCCTGGGCGCCGATGCGCTACTTGGCGAA
>JBLIIW010000248.1:0-4737 GCA_047635315.1 Halieaceae bacterium
CGCCATCAGATCCTGAGACCTGAATCCTGACCCCCACCACAGAAAAACCTGGCCAGATTCAATCTGGGGCCGCATCAAAGATGCTATAGGGTGTGAACAAAGCTCTGTTAGCGGGCCAAATTGGCCATTGGCACCAATTGGTTGCGCAGGCAGGGCTATCAGTCGGCAACATCTCCTGTGGTGTTTCGCGCCACACGAGAAAAGCTTTCCATGATTTCGATCGGCAGTGGGAAGACGATCGTCGATGCATTCTGGTTGCTCATATCGGCAAGAGTTTGCAGATAGCGCAGTTGCATAGAGCCCGGGCTTGCGGCCATAACCTGAGCGGCCTCCAGGAGTTTTTCCGAGGCCTGAAGTTCACCCTCGGCGTGAATGACCTTCGCACGTCGCTCCCGCTCGGCCTCGGCTTACCGGCCGATAGCACGGATCATCGACGCATCCAGGTCGACTTGATCAGATCGTGGGTCGAGGCCATAAGCCCGCCGGGAGTATCCAACTCAACAATGAGCAGCTCGGCTTGCGTGTCTTCCGCACGTTCGATGCCACGCTGGAGGTAGTCCATGGTTGCCGGACTAATGGCGTCAGCGACCGTGAAAACCCACACTTCGGGCTGGGCGGCTTGTGCCTAAGATCGCTCACCGATAACCCCCAGACAGGACAGTACCAAGGCCAGAAAGCACATCAGTAGCCGCTTCGGGTAGCTGCATTGGACCACACGATGGCAATATCGCAAACGCACAACGCGCGGCGCTATGGGGTGCGTATTAGTAATGATGCCCTCCTTCGCTCGAATACCTTCCTACGACAAAGTATGGGCCGCCACACACAGACGGCCAGTGGCTTTTAGAAGACCTCTGGCGGCGCACAGCCAGCGTCGCATCACGTTGCAGCAGCGTCGCCGAGCAGCTCCCGATTCTGCCGCATCATCGACAGTATTTCATCGACGTAGGGCCCGCCGCGCTCGGAGTAGCCCAACAGGCCTGGGGCAAGCGCTGCCCCTGTCAGCGCGTGGTCCTTGCGACGGCGGTCTGCTCGCAGGCGGCGCAGCGTCGCATAACGTTCATGGGTGTTAAGGTTGTTCATGTAGCGGCGAATGGACTCGGACACACTGTCGAAGGCCTCCACCTCATGGGTGGCGCCCGCGGAGCGCTGCTTGGGCACCACGCCACAACCGGGCTCGTAGCACCACTGGCCAAACAGGTTATTACCCTCGACGGCAAAGCGGGAGCGGCCCCAGCCGGATTCCTTCACGGCCTGGACAAGCGTCAGTTCTTCGGGAATCACGTCGACCCGCCCCCAAAGACGGTCAGCGATCAGGGCGAGTTCATCCCGGTTCCAGTCAACCTCGTATTCTTCTGCGAGCGCCTTGAGCTTACGGCGCTGGAACCAGCCGGGCCGCTCCCCGGCCGCAAGGCGCGAGCGGATCACCGTTAGCTCCCTGCGCTGCTCAAGAATTCGCGCGTTCTCTTGTGCCACAGCCGGCAGCAGATAGTCATAGAATGTCTGCTTCATCCGCGCCGCGTCCTTTATGGACGCAAAATCAGGCAGCTCACCAAGACGAGCAATGCATCCGCCGAGGATCAGAACTCCAAATGTCGCAGTGACCAGCACACCATAGCGAGTTCCTTTCATGGCTTCATGGCGAGCGCAGCGGCATCCAGGGCCTTCAGCGTCACCGGATCCGGGTACCCGTCGGCGGGTAAACCGAGCTCAAGCTGAAAAGCACGAAGGGCCGCACGTGTGCGACTCCCCACTACCCCGTCCGCAGCGCCCACTTCGTGTCCCAGCGCGTTGAGCGCTCGCTGCGCACTAGCGACAGCGTCCTGGCGCAGGCGGCCAGACGCCGCTGTCGGCAGGACTAAAGGCCCAGCGCCGGCCAATCGGTCGGCGAGGAGGCCAACGGACAACGCATAGGACTGCGACTGGTTCCAGCGCATGATCACACGGAAGTTGTCGTAGACAAGAAAAGCAGGGCCGCGGTGACCGGCGGGCAGCAACAGCGATGCATCGAGTTCCAGAATCGACAACGCGCCACCGCCGGCTCGCAACATCCCCAGTGATGCCCAGGCTCGCAGACTCCGCGTCTGATCAAGCCCAGCCAACTCGTAGGGAAACCCCGCGGGTAACTCCACGCGCCGACCCCAGCGCAACCCCGGCACCCAGCTGAGGCTACTTAGAAAATTGGCGCCAGAGGCGAGCGCATCGCGCTCGCTTCCCCAAAGATCCACCTGCCCATCGCCGTCTCCGTCCACGGCGTAACGCAGATAGGACGAGGGCATAAATTGCGTGTGCCCGACGGCACCCGCCCAGGACCCGCGCAGACCCTCGAGCGGCAGCGCCTCACGCTGGACGAGCTGCAACGCGTCAACGAACTCGCCGGCGAAAAATTCGCTGCGGCGGCGGTCACAGGCCAGGGTAGCGAGCGCGTCGAGGGTGGACACGTTGCCCAGGTAGCTTCCATAGTTCGTTTCCAGCCCCCAGAAGGCGACCAGGTAACGCGGCGGCACACCGTAGCGTTTAAGTAAACCCTCAAGAAACTCGCCGCGACCAGCCAGAAGCTTGCGGCCCTGCTCCACGCGCGCATCCGTGACACGGGCGGCGACATACTCGCCGAAGGTCTGCAGAAATTCGGGCTGTTTACGATCCAGCTCAATAACCCGCTCCACCACCGCAAGCGTAGGGAGCACGCGGTCGACGAGTGCGGCATCAACGCCGGCGACGCGGGCACGCTCCCCGAGCCCGGCGATACAGCTGGCAAAGCCCTCCGCGTCGACCGCAAGTGCCGGCAGCGCAAACAGCAGGGCGCAAATACAGGATAAAAAACGTGGCATAAACCCCTCGATCCCCAAGCAAGGATGCATCATAGCGAAATCCGTGCACTTGGATCGCAACTACGGATGCGCCTACGCGTGCCAGCACAGCGGATCGCCGATAGCTGGTTTCGCCCGCACCGGTGCGGAGCGTGTAAGCTTTAGCCATGCGCACAGTCGTTCTCCAGTCCCAGCGTCCCGGTACGCTCCCCACATGGCAGCAGCACTGCTGCGAATCGGTGTGCGCCTGGGCGAAGTCGCAGGCGTTTGAGTACCAGTTTTGCGGCGATGAGCTATTCGAACGGCTGCCGCCGAGACTGCGAGAGAAGCTGCAGGGGCAGCCGGTAGTCGCCGCTGATCTGGCGCGTCTGCTGTGGATGCGCGATTGCCTGCAATCCGGATACGAGCGCGCGATCTGGTGTGATGCCGACCTGCTGATCTTCCAGCATTTTGACCAGGTGCCCATTGATCACGCTTTCGGACGGGAATTTTGGGTGCAGAGGCGCGGCGAAGGCCTGCGCAGCTACCGGCGTATTCATAATGCCTGGCTCGTATTCGAGGCCGGCAGTGCGATCCTGCCTTTCTACATTGACCGCGCCATGGCAATGCTGCAGCAGGTACGTATGCCGGTGGTGCCGCAGTTCATTGGGCCGAAGCTGCTCAGCGCCCTGCACAACATCGTCAACTTTAACGTGGAGGAGCGCGTGGGCATGTTGTCGCCACTTGCCATGCGCGATGTGCTGCACGGCGGTGGTGCGGCGCTAGACCAACTACAGCACGGCCACGGCGAGGCGCTGTGCGCTCTTAACCTCTGTGCTAGCTACGTCAATCGTGACAGTGACGGTGTCTGCCACGACGATAGCGCTTACCTGCAGGCCACGGAACGACTACTCGCCAGCGGATTGATCGCCGGTTGATTCACGGCTGTGGCAACTGTTACGGATAAGTGCGACGTCGAGTTTCGATGCGATTTTCAATAGCGCTGCTGCCTATGGATGGGAAAACCCTTTTACTGGAGTACCAGCTGCGACCCATATCGACGGCCGTCAGCCAGGGGGTGTGGTCCCCTCCGTTTAAGTAATCCGTCCCGGAAATTCCCCGACTCGCTCTTTCGGCTTGTTTTTTCCATGAGGCTCCCAAAGATTTTTTGCAACGGCGCAAACCCGGTGCAAACTCGGTGCAAATAACGAAGCTAACGAAGGCTGCGCGACATGCGGCAGCCCTCACTGTAATAGCAAGAGAGGACCCTGATCATGCGACTGCCGCATTATGAAAGCGCCAACAGTTACGCGGCCCGCATAGTGACGAGCGAGCGCATCACCCCGGCGGAAACTGAGGAGGTGCGTGAAATACTGATCGAAGTTGACGCGCCAGGCCTGCTCTGTGCGCCGGGCCAGAGCATCGGCGTGATCGTGCCGGGTCAACACGCGCAGGGACATCGCCAGCATTTTCGCCTGTACACGATCGCGGACACGCCACAGATCGGTGACCACGGGCGACCGCGCCCCCGGTGATTTCATCGAGATCAACGGTCCCTTCGGCATGCCCTTCGAAGTTCCGGGGGATCGCGATGCCGACCGCCTGCTGATCGGAATGAGTACGGGCATCGCCCCCTTCCGCGCCCTGGTGACGCACATTTACGAGGAAGTCAGCGACTGGCGCGGCCGCGTGCGCCTGTTTCACGGCGCGCGCAGCGGTCTCGAACTGCTGTATCGAAACGAGCAGAAAGACGACTTCACCCAGTACTACCACCAAGAGACCTTTGCGGCCTTCGAAGCGCTGAGTCCGCGGCCGCAGTGGTCCGACCCGATCGCGATCGAAACGGCCCTGGCGGAGCGCGCCGAGGAACTACGCGACATACTCAATGGCAGTGAGACCCGCGTTCACGTCGCCGGGCGGGAAGACATGGTTCCCGCACTGAACAGCC
>JBLIIW010000249.1:0-4723 GCA_047635315.1 Halieaceae bacterium
ATGCACCCTTCCTAATGCAGCTGTTCGGCATAGATGCCCTGTCAGAAGAGCAGATCCAGGAGCATGCCGACATCGTCGTGGATACCATTATGGGCGGGTTGATGGTGCGGAATTCGGAAACCAACACTCCCACGGCTACCAGCTGAGCCGGAATTCAGCAAATATCCGCCGCCCGGGATCCATAGCAGCGAAATGGCTGCCCGATTGCAGCGGGACATCTGCTCCACCCTGCTTGACGATCTCATCGCTCAGATTTTGTAAAAATGCTGTGAGTTGCCAGCTGCGTTCGCTGCTGGCTATGCCCATGCGAAGGTTGTAAAGAACGTAGGCAGGTTGCATATCCATTGGATCCAAGTCGGTGGTCAGAAAGGTATCGTGTTGATATAGCGCGTCTGCTCCGGCAAGTAAGACCAAATTTTTGCTCGGCCATAGCGGTAGCGTGAGGTTGGCGCTCAGGCTGCCAGTCCAGCGCGGCGCCCGCACCAGTTCGCGGTCCTTGAGATCGCAGCTGTTGGCCGAGTCGTTAGAGGGACACTGGGCGTCAGGATAGGCTTTGTAATAGGCGTCATTGAAGCCCATTGACGCGCCTATGGCCAGGCTATACCAAGGCATGTACATCGCATCAATTTCTACCCCGCGTGTGATTGCCTCGGCGGCGTTGCCCACCACAAAGGAGGTGCCGTCAAAGGTGCTGACCTGCAGATTATCGAATTCGGTCTCGTACAGACTGATATTTAAAGTCGCCCCACCATCCAGCAGGCGCAGCTTGGCGCCCGCCTCATAGGTCGTCGCCTGCTCCGGCTCGAACTCGAGTCCTTCGGGGTTACCCGCCGCTTCGTTGTAGCCGCCGGCTTTAAAGGCTCGTGCAAAAGTGCCATACAGGTTGACCGCATCATTGAGTTTGTACATCAGGCTCAGCTTGGGCGAAAAGTCCTCCTCTTCTTGCTGCCTCTGAGCCATGAAGGCCTTCTGACCGAGAAACGCCTGGAACAGGGTGCCAGTCTGGTCGAAGAACAGTTCGGTATCCAAAGACTTGGTTTCCCGTGAGTAGCGCATGCCTCCGATCAGACTTAGTCGGCTGGTGGCGTGCCAGGTGGCCTGGCCGAACAGCGCCTGCGCTTCGCTGGCCTGCAGGAAGCGCTTGTTGCTGCCGTCTTGTTGCGCCGGGGCGCCTTGCGGCGACACCGCTCCGGCAGGAGCCCCAGACAGCGGTGAAGGCGGTATCATGCCTGCTATCCGTTGATGGGCCAGCATATTGGCGACGATGACCTGGTCGATGCTCAGTTTGCTGAAGCCATCCAGTGTGTTGTCGAAATAGTACAGTCCGGCTACATACTCGAAAGGGCCGGTGGGAGAAGTTACCCGCAACTCTAGGCTGTTTTGCTCGTAACGGTCGTCTACTGTGCGGAACAGCATTGGCGCGGGTCCGAAATCCAGATCCTGCAGGCTCGTTTCCGCGAAGCGTGAGTGACCGGCAATAGCAGTAAAAAGGTAGTCGGACAGGTCGAGATTCGCGGTCACTACGACGGTTTTGGTCACCCGATGAGCGAATTCGGGTGCGTCCAGCGAGGTGTTGTGATCGCGTGAGTTTGCCTCAACGTTAGGGTCGTAGAAGGAGTAAAACTCCAGTGTTTCGGCAGTGGCTTGGCTGAGCTGATTGCCGACATGGTTGCTGTACACCTCGGATTCCTCGTACTGTATCGTCAGATTCAGGTTTTTGCTTAGCGCTGGCATGGTCAGCTTGATGCGCGCATTGTCATTATCCCGATCCCCAAAGAAGGGGCGGGCAGTCATTGCTTGAGGAAAGTCCTGTGGGTCCAGCTGCGCTGTGCGATTGCGGATGTGGCCGTCCTGCTGATCGCGGCTGGCGGCTATGCGGTAATTCAGCGTGTCCTCAATTAGGGGTCCGCCGATGCCAACACGTTGACGCTGCATCCCCAGTTCGCCGAAAGCTACATCGGCAAAGCCGGTGAACTCGTCAGATGGGGCTGTGGTCGTGATATTCATCGCTCCGGCAACGGTGTTTTTGCCGAAGAGGGTACCTTGCGGACCGCGCAGGACTTCCACCCGCTCCAGATCAAGTAGGCCGTCGGAGAGGTAGCTGGCGCGACCGTAAAACACGCCGTCGATGATTAGGCCGACCGACTGCTCGAAGCCTTTGTTGTTGCCCGAGCCCAGTCCGCGGATATTGATGAAACTAAGGCCCGGCGAAGAAGTCACCTTGAGATTGGGTGTATATAGGGCAAGATCGTTAAGATCTGCGATACCCACATCGGCTAGGAATTCACCACTCAGAGCGGAGATGGACAGTGGTACATCACGGATGCTTTCGCTGCGTTTTTGTGCGGTGATGATAATCTCTTCAATAACTGGGCTGCGTGTTGACGATGCTGCGGGTCGCTTCTCGCGGGCATCAACTCGGGTGGGGAACTCTTCGGCCATCGGAGCCGCTGCTAGCCCAAAGATGAGGCCCACCGCAATAGCGACCCGCCGTTGGCGGAGCGCGCTCTGCCAGTTCATGTCTGAATCCTTAGTCTTGTCGCCATCTTGGCCATGAAATACATCACGCGGCCGAGATACTTTTTGGGTAGGGAATCTAGTGCTCGTGGGCCACTCGGGGGGCGCTTGAGCAGGTCTAGCTCGGACTCCCCCGCGTCCATGCGGCGGATCAGTTCCTGGGGATTGAAGTCGACGCCGATTGGGTTTTGGTTGAAGCTGTCGGATTCCAGCCAGCTCAGCATCTCTTGGTCGGTTTTAAACGCATCCACTTGCAGTTCGATCTGGTTGCCATCCGGATCCTCATAGTAGAGCGAAGTGGTGCCGCCATGGTTGATGCACCAATGCGGTTCAATGCCCTCAAGTTTAAGACGGCTATAAGTCTGCAGCAGCTCGGTCAGAGAAGCGTAGGTGAAGGCGATATGATCCACGCCCGCCATTTGCTTGAATTTGGGTAGTAGGCCGGGCATGCGTGTCAGTGCAATACGATGATGTTCCTCGTCGTAGGTAAGGAAACTGATCATGTCGTTTGCGTACAAAAATTCGGCCTCCAGGACAGTTCGGTACCAGCGCACCATATCGTCATAACGCCGACAGCGCATAACCACATGCGCCAGTTTTGCCGGTGCGATCTTGCCGCGCGAACGGGCAGTCGGCGGCATGCTTGCGGCGCAGAACGCGTCGTCTCCGTATGGCTTTGCGTCGTGGGTGGTTGCAGGTTTTGGCTGAAGGCTTCCCATCTTATTGTGTCTCCGTTCAAACTTTGGTGACGCGGTGCGCGGACCAACACCAACATACAAATAAATATACTTTAAAGTCAATAAAAGTTTACCATGCGGTATATATTTATTTTTAGCTATACATATACCTTGAGATTGATATACCTTGAGGTTAATAATATTATATCTATAATATTAAATATTTTTACCATAAAGTATAAGTGGGGGCGTTGATGCCGCAGTCAAACTCGATTCACTTGGACGACAAGTACACGGTCGTTGCCATCGCCATCGCCCGCATCCCAGAACGAATCCGTGGTTTCGGCCACGTCAAGCTGCGTCATTTGGAGCAGGCGCGCATTGAGGAGCGTAAGCTTCTGGACCAATTTCACCAGAGCGCTTCGATAGTGCGGCTGGCGGTACCGGTTTAATGACCATAACAAAAACGGAGCTAACAACATGCAAAACCTGATCACTCACGGGCGGATATTGCTCGGACTGTGCTTCATCTGCGAAGCTGGCTGGATGTTGTGGTCGTATGATATCCGTGCGGCTTATTGGGAACTCGCCGGCGCCCCGGCCCTGCTAACCATCATCATTGCCCCTTTATACGCTCTAGGGGGCGCCGCCCTAGTCGCAGGCTACAAGCCGACTCTCGCGGCGGTACCGCTGGTTGGTTTGCTGATTCTGAGTACCGTAATTTTGTATTCCAGCTACACACCCGGGGGCATAGGCGAATACCCGGCAGAACTGCATGGCGAGGTGAACTTCAAAGCCACGCTGGTCAGCCTGGCCATTATCGGCGCTCTGTTGCTGGTGCATGGGCACGGCGTGCCTGCCAGCAATATGGGTGCTGCCATGCTACGGGGGCAGCAGTTCCTTTTGGCGGGTCGCTTACTGCTGGGGGCGTACTATATGAGCAACGCCGCCTGGCAACTGTATTACTACGAAATTCGGGTTGAGCACATTCTTCAGACGGGTGGTAACCCGAGCGTGTTGCCTGTGGCCATAGCCATCAATTTCTTTGGCGGATTGCTCGTTAGCTGCGGCGTGCTGGTGCGCGTCGCCATACCTCTATTGGTGCTGTTGACTGCCGCATCCACCATCATGGTTCATGGCGATCTGTCAGCCACGGCGCCTTATCCGCCAAACGTGCAGATTCACCAATGGTTTTTGAAGTCCGCCATTATCGCCGGGTTACTGATGATTTTCGGCCATGGTCCTGTATCGGGTCGGTTTTGGCGGCCCGCTGACTTAGTGACAAATGAGAGGGAGCACTGATATGAAGGTTGTATATCAGCATCGCTACGGTCCTGCCAAGGAGGTATTGACCGTGGCGGAGATCGACACACCTGTGCCTGCAGATAACGAGCTGCTTGTCCGGGTTCACGCCGCCTCGGTCAACCCGATTGATACTCACGTGCGCGGTGGCTACGGCCGTGCGCTGATGGAGAAAAAACGGGGTTTCGATTTCCCGCTAACCCTCGGTCGGGATCTATCGGGGACCG
>JBLIIW010000250.1:0-4593 GCA_047635315.1 Halieaceae bacterium
TGGAGCGGTTGGTTCGGAGCTATCGACGTATAGGGCGCCCCGAGGCCATGCAGCAGCTGTCGCGGCGTGAGCTGTCCTACTACATAGATGATGACGGCTCTTACGTTATCCGCGCCCGACTGACCCGGGAGCAGGGCGAGCGGTTGGTTCAGGCATTGGATACGGCGGCGGAAGAACTACCCCGCGACGAGGAACAGACATCCGCCATGCGCCGCGCCGATGCCCTGGAGTCCCTCGCCGAGAGCTTCCTATCCACCGGCACCACCGACAGCAACGGTGGAGATCGCTACACGGTTCATGTGCACACGCGGGTAGAAGAGCTCGAGGAGGCAGCAGACGTTTCCGCGGAAACGCCCCGACGCGAATCCTGTGATTGCGGCGTGGTGCACTGGCTCGAAAATGGGCGCGGGCAAGCGCTGGATATCAGTCGTCGCAGCCGCAATATCACACCGGCCATCCGTCGAGCACTGAAACACCGCGACGGGAGCTGCACCTTTCCCGGCTGTACAGCGCATCGCCATGTTGATGCTCACCACGTGATCCACTGGGCAGATGGCGGCGAGACAAAACTCGATAATCTGGTGCTGCTGTGCCGCTACCATCACCGGCTGGTACATGAGGGTGGCTTTGGTGTGAGCCTGAGTGCCGCGGGCGAGAAGCGCTTCAGCTATCCCGATGGCAGCGCCATCGCAAGGGGTGCGGAGACGCGTTTTTGCGGAAACGTTCTTGCATTACAGGTGGCGCACCGGCGCGCGCAGCTGCAAATCGGTCCGCAATCGCTACCGCCGCACTGGCAAGGGGAACGTATGGATCTGGGAATGGCTATTGATGGGTTGTTGGCAAGAGACGATCGTTGAAGAATGGTGCCCAGAGACAGAATCGAACTGCCGACACGGGGATTTTCAATCCCCTGCTCTACCGACTGAGCTATCTGGGCACGGACCGTTACATATCGACTATGCAAGGGCCGCGTATTAAACCCACAGCACCGCCCACAGTCAAGGGCGAGCAGCCGACTTTGCGTCGTTTTACAGCTCAGCCCCCGCTAAGGTCTATGCTTCCCTCCCGACTCACACGGATTGCGCCGCCCAGCCCTTTGCGGGATAACTTTGCCTTGAGCCGGTAGGGCAGGCCGCCATCTACCGGGTTCGACATCAGGTCGCGGATCAGCGCCAAAGAGCCGAGCATGCCGGCGGCCACTTCAAGCTCGGCGATGCTTTCGCTGTAGGGCTCAACATTCAGGGCCTGGTTGCTTACCCCGGAGAGTACTTTCGAGTCACGGATATAGACCTCGTAGGCCATCCCCTCTATGGCCAGGGGTATGGAGTTTGGATTGACGATACGCAGTCGCAGCAGAAAGCGCGCTTCCATACCCTGGCTGGCCATAGGCTCCAGCGCCAGCAGTTCGACCTCCGGCTCGTCGTAGTCGCTCATCCCGACGCTGGCGCAGCCAGTGAGCAAAATGGCGGTGATTACTGACAGGAACAGCAATCGATAAAAGGCCATGACTTTTCCTATAGCGATAACTTTGGCTATTGTGGGCCGTCGGGCTACCGACGACCAGTCGCGGGGTGTTCAGGATTCCGGGGGCACGTAGCCCTCGGCTTTGTCGTATTCTTCGCCCAGCAGAAATTTGCCCATCTCCTGCTGCAGGTATTTGCGCGATTGCGGGTCGATCAGGCTCAGCTGTTTTTCGTTGATGAGCATGGTCTGATGGGCCTGCCATTCATCCCAGGCGCGCTGCGAGACATTCTCGAAGAGGTCCTGGCCCTTGGCGCCCGGGTAGGGGGCCTTGGCCAGCCCCGGCAGTTCTTGCTGATATTTGCGACAGAAAACGGTGCGGCTCATGCGGTGTATTCTCCTCGGTGGGTTGCTGCGTTGGTCAGTGTCTCTGCGGCCGCCAGCCACAATCGTTTGACCGGGCTGGCCAGGCCGACTTCCGGCAGGCTATGAGCGGGCCAGGCGCACAGTCGCTCACCCTCGCCAATGGCCTTGGGGCTGGTCGACAGTGTAAGCAGCAACGGGCTAATCTCAAGGTGATAGTGACTGAAACTGTGGCGCAGCAGGGGCAGTGCAAGGCTACCGCTGCTGTGAGTGCCGAGCACGTCCAGGCAGAAGTTCTCTGCCGCTTGCTCGCTGGCGGCCTCAGGAAAACACCACAGACCGCCCCAGATTCCCGACGGTGGGCGTCGTTCCAGAAACAGCTCGCCCTGCGGCGTGCAGGCAATGAGCAGTGTGGTCTGCCGGATAGGCAGCACTTTTTTTGCCTTGCGACCCGGGAATTCAGCCTGACTGCCGGCGGCGTGTGCTGTGCAGTTCTCCATCTGCGGGCAGCGCTTGCAGGCGGGTTTGCCGCGCGTGCAAAGGGTGGCGCCAAGATCCATGATCGCCTGCGTATAGTCTGCGACGCGTTCCTGCGGTGTGTGCAACTCCGCTTTTTCCCAGAGCTGGCCGGCCACGGCGCTGCTTCCGGGCCAGCCGCCGATACTGTGATAGCGGGCCAGTACGCGTTTAACATTGCCGTCCAGAATCGGTGCCCTGCCACCCAGCGCGATGCACAGAATCGCCCCGGCGGTAGAGCGGCCAACGCCCGGTAGGCTTATGAGTGCATCCAGATTAGCGGGGAACAGGCCGCCGTGTTCCTCCATCAGTACCTTGGCGGCGCGGTGCAGGTTGCGCGCCCGCGCGTAGTAGCCGAGCCCGCTCCAGCGATGCAGTACCGCATCCTCTGGCGCATTCGCTAGACTGTCCAGGGTGGGGAAGGCGGCGACAAAGCGCTCGTAGTAGGGGATTACCGTGGCCACTTGCGTCTGCTGCAGCATGATCTCCGAAAGCCAGACGTGATAGGGCGTGGCGTCGCGCTGCCAGGGGAGGTTGTGGCGACCGTGTTGATCGAACCAGGTCAGCAGGCGTTTTGTGAAGTAATCCATTGCAGGCGGCGAGCCTAACGAGCCCAGCGCAGAATTGCCAATGAATTGGTCGGCGCGCTCACCTATAATGCGGCGCCGCCGGAGAACAGGAGTGAACCATGATAGAACGCAGCGCGACAGTCAGCCGCGATACGCTGGAGTCGCAGATCACTGTGACGGTAAATCTCGATGGCAGTGGCCGGGCCGATTTTGATACGGGTGTGCCCTTTCTCGAGCACATGTTGGATCAGATAGTCCGTCACGGCATGCTGGATCTCACTATCAAGGCTGTTGGTGATCTGCATATCGATGCGCACCACACGGTTGAGGATATTGGCATTACCCTCGGGCAGGCGGTGGCAAAAGCCGTCGGCGACCGCAAGGGGATTCAGCGCTATGGGCATGCCTACGTACCCCTGGACGAGGCCCTGTCCCGGGTGATTATCGATTTTTCCGGTCGGCCTGGCCTGGAGTTTCAGGTGCCTTTTACCCGCGCCTCGGTCGGTAACTTCGATGTAGACCTGTTTTATGAGTTTTTTCAGGGCTTTGTGAATCACGCCATGGTGACGCTGCACGTGGACAATCTGCGCGGCGATAATAGCCATCACCAGATTGAGACCGTATTCAAGGCCTTTGGCCGGGCGCTCCGTATGGCGCTCTCGGCTGATCCGGCCATGGCCGGCATGACGCCCTCCACCAAGGGCGTGCTGTGACGCGAGCTTTAGCTCCACGGCAACGTCGAGGCTCATCCATATGAGCGGTACGGTTGCGGTCATCGATTACGGCATGGGCAATCTGCACTCTGTGGAGAGTGCCCTGCAGCACGTGGGAGCAGACGAGGTTCTGGTCACCCACGATGCCGCATTGCTGCGCAAGGCCGACCGCGTGGTGTTCCCCGGTGTGGGCGCGATTGGCGATTGCATGGATGAAATCCGCCGTATGCACTGCGATGAACTGTTGCACACGGCCCTGCTTGAGCAGCACAAGCCGGTATTGGCGATCTGCGTGGGTATGCAGGCACTCATGCAAAGCTCGGAAGAAAGCGGCGGTGTGAACTGCCTGGGCTTGATTGAGGGTGAGGTGCGGTACTTTGGCGCACCCCTGCTCGATGCGGCGGGGCAGCGACTGAAGGTCCCGCATATGGGCTGGAATCAGGTACAGCAGGCGCGGGCACACCCGCTGTGGCGCGATATCGCAGATGGCGAGCGCTTTTATTTCGTGCACAGCTACTACGTACATGCGGTCGATCGCGCCCTGGTCGCCGGTAGCGTCGATTACGGGGTCGACGCCGATGCGGCGCTGGCCCGGGACAACCTCTTCGCGGTGCAGTTTCACCCGGAGAAGAGCCATCGCGCCGGCCTGCAACTACTACGCAACTTTTTGGACTGGGACGGAACATGCTGATTATTCCCGCCATTGATCTCAAGGACGGCCACTGTGTTCGCCTGCGCCAGGGCGAAATGGACGACAGCACGGTGTTCTCCGACGATCCGGTAGCCACCGCCCAGCGCTGGGTCGATGCCGGCTGCCGGCGTCTGCATCTGGTTGATCTGAACGGTGCCTTTGCCGGTGAACCGGTTAACGGGGACGCGGTTACGGCGATTGCTGCACGCTTTCCGGAGCTGCCGATCCAGATCGGTGGCGGCATCCGCAAGCTGGAGACCATTGAGTACTACGTTAATGC
>JBLIIW010000251.1:0-4473 GCA_047635315.1 Halieaceae bacterium
TATGTAAAGATGCTGGACGAGCGCGAGGGCCCCGTGGATCCCGAACAGCAGCATCTGGCTTTTAATCGCAAGCCTGTACTGTCACGTATCGCGGTTGTGGTGGCCGGCCCGCTGGCCAATTTTATCCTTGCGATTTTCGCCTACTGGGCACTATTTATGGCTGGGGAGACCGGCTACGCGCCAGTGATCGGCAAAGTGGAAACGGGTTCTGTTGCGGAAGTCGCCGGGCTGGAAGCGGGACAGGAAATCGTTGCTGTTGATGGTCGGGACACACCGACTTGGCAAGCGCTCTCTTTCCAGTTGCTTGAGCGTATGGGTGATACGGGCACTATCGGCTTCGCGGTGCGATACCCGGGCTCGGATGTAATCTACGAGTCTAGCGGGCAACTGGACAGATGGCTGGTTGGTGACGATCAGCCGGATCTGCTCGGGGGGCTCGGGCTGACGCTATACATGCCGCCTATTGCGCCGCTTATTAGCGAGGTTGTGCCTGGTAGTCCGGCAGCGCAGGTTGGTATGCAGGCCGGGGATCGTGTCCTCGCCACCGATGGTATCCCCATGCAGCTGTGGGAAGAGTGGGTTGAATATGTGCGGGCCCGGCCCGGCGAAACCCTCAGGGTGCTGCTGGAGCGGGACGGTACACAGATAACGCTGGCCCTCACGCCTGAATCGGTGACAGACGACCAGGGAGAGACCATCGGTCGTGTGGGTGTGGGTGTTCAGTTGCCTGATATGCCCGAGGAGCAGCTCCGGGAGTTTCATCGAGGCCCCATTGAGTCGCTGACGGCGAGCGTACAGCGTACCGGCGACATGGTGTCCTTCACTGTCAAGTCTATGGTGAAGATGGTGCAGGGCCTGATTTCGCCGAAAAACTTGAGCGGGCCCATCACGATTGCTAAAGTGGCGGCGACTTCGGCCAAGTCCGGCCTGGGCTCCTATATCAGTTTTCTTGCGCTGCTCAGCGTCAGTCTTGGCGTGCTGAATCTGTTGCCTATTCCCGTGCTGGATGGGGGCCATCTGCTGTACTACACCATTGAGCTGGTGGCGGGCAGGCCGGTACCGGAGCGTGTGCAGATGGTTGGGTACCAGATTGGTCTGGTGATGGTTGTCAGTTTGATGGCGTTCGCGCTATATAACGATTTTTCGCGCCTTTCCTGAGGGCGCTTCCAGAGGCTTGCCGCAGGGGCGTCTGATACCTGCGGTGGAAGAGATTTGATCACGATTGTGTTTAGACGACTAACGACTACAGCCTTACTGTGCGCAGCCATGTTGCTTGCTGCCTATGCCAATGCGCAGGGCGGCTTCAGGGTTTCTGATATCCGTGTGGAGGGGCTACAGCGTATTGCTGCCGGCTCCGTCTTTGCGGCCATGCCGGTCGCTGTGGGTGACCTTGCGGATGCGCAGTCGATCCGGGCGGCGGCTCGCAGCCTGTTTGCCACCGGCAACTTCGATGACATCCGCATCGGTCGGGACGGCACTGTGCTGGTCGTGGTGGTCGCGGAGCGGCCGAGTATCAGTGAGATCACCATTGAGGGTAATAAGGCGATTGAGACGGAGGCCCTGCTGGACGGACTCAAGGGCGCGGGCCTGGCTATCGGGCAGGTGTTTCAGCGCTCGACTCTTGAAGGCATGCAGCTCGAGTTGCAACGCCAGTACGTGACCCAGGGACGTTACGACGCGGCCATCGACACGGAGGTCATCCCCGAGCCACGTAATCGCGTGGCCATCAATATCGATGTCGATGAAGGTACGGTTGCCAGTATCAAACACGTGAATGTGGTGGGCAACAAGGTGTTCAGCGACGAAGAGCTCACGGAAATATTTGAACTAAAGACTACCGGCTGGATATCGTTTTTCACCAACGACGACAAGTACTCGCGGGAAAAGCTCACCGGGGATCTTGAGAACCTGAACTCATACTATCTGGATCGGGGCTACCTGCAGTTTGCGATTGATTCGACGCAGGTTTCCGTGTCGCCGAGCAAGGAAGAAGTGTACATAACGGCCAACGTTACGGAGGGCGAGAAATTCGTCGTCAGCACTGTAGATCTCTCCGGAGACCTCGTGCTGCCCGAATCGGATCTGCTTCGCTATGTGCTAGTTACCGGTGGACAGACCTTCTCCCAGCAACTGGTCACGGCCAGCGAAGACTATATAACCCGACGCCTGGGCAACGAGGGCTATAACTTTGCCAAGGTCACGGGGATTCCGGAGCTCAATGAAGAAGACAGTACGGTCGCCCTGAAATTCTTCGTAGATCCCGGCAAGCGTACCTATGTGCGCCGCATCAGCTTCGATGGCAACACCCGCACAGCTGACGAAGTGTTGCGCCGTGAGATGCGGCAGATGGAAAGTGCACCGGCCTCCGCGGCGGCGATTGAGCAGTCACGAATCCGTCTGCAGCGCCTCGGCTTTTTCAGTAAGGCCGAAGTCGAGACGCCGGAAGTACCAGGGCACGACGACCTTATCGACGTGGAGTTTACTGTGGAGGAGCAAACCTCCGGCAGTATCGGTGCGAGCCTGGGTTTTGCGCAAGCCGCCGGTCTTATTCTCAGCCTCAACCTGCAGCAGAACAACTTTCTGGGCACTGGCAAGCGGGTAGGCATTAATCTCTCCTCGTCCCAGTTTCAGGACCTGTACAACTTCAGCTATACCAATCCCTATTTCACGGAGGACGGGGTAAGCCGTGGCTTTAACGTGTTTTTCCGCTCCACGGATCTAGCCGAGGTGAACGTGGCGAGCTACACCACGGATACCCTGGGCGCGGCGATCAATTTTGGCTATCCGATCAAGGAAACGGCCCGGCTTGGTTTCAGCTTTGGCGTGTCGAATACGGAGATCACTGCCGGTCGCTTTGCCGTGCAGGAGATCAAGGCCAGTCCGCGCCTGATCCAGGGCGTCGACGACTTCTATGAGAGCACGCGCCAGGCAAACGGCACTTATTCGGGCCCTGAACTTATCCAGCCAATCAGCGAACTGCCTCTTGGCGCCCTGTCTATTCCGGCGGATCTGGGCTTTCTCGACGAGAATGGTGATGAGTATCTCAACTGGACTGTTACCAGCAGTTGGAGCTCGTCGACGCTCAACCGCGGCCAGATGGCCACCCGCGGTTCATCGCAATCCGTAGCTCTAGAAGTCTCCATGCCGGGCTCGGATCTGGAGTTCTACAAACTCACTTATCGCGGTGAGTTATTTTACCCAATCACCAATAACTGGATTATGCATTTCAGGACAGAGCTGGGCTACGGGGACGGTTACGGCAAAACTACAGAGCTGCCGTTCTATGAGCACTTTTTTGCCGGCGGCTTTGGCTCCGTCCGCGGTTTCGAGGCGAACACGCTGGGACCGCGCAGCACGCCCCCGGCCATCTATACAGTCGATCAGCCACGCAGCGCCGTGGACGATGCGGGTAATCCCACGGACGGGGGCGGGCCGGATGGTCGGCAGTTTGGTTATCAGCTCAATCCGGACACCGGCAAGCTGGATTTTGACACCATTCAGCAGAATCGCCGCGCGCCGCCCTTTGGCGGCAACGTACTCGTAGAGGGCAGCGCTGAGATGCTTTTCCCGCTGCCTTTTATCAAGGACCGGAGCCGTTTGCGCTCCGCATTCTTTATTGATGTGGGCAACGTTTTCCAGACGCAGTGTGGCTTTGACCAGCTGAACTGTTTCGATGTCGACGCGGCTGAACTGCGCTATTCCGCGGGAATCGGGGTTACCTGGCTCAGCGGCTTTGGGCCCCTGACCTTCAGCCTTGCGAAGCCGATTAACGGAACGCCGGAGGATCGCGAGGAAGCGTTCCAGTTCACCTTGGGACAGAGTTTCTAGATTTTTTGTAGAAGGAGTTAGGTACGTGATGAAACGATTGATGACTATTCTTACCCTGGTACTGGCGGCGGGTCCCGGGCTGGCCGTCGCACAGGGCAAGGTTGCTGTGGTGAACCTGCAGGAGGCTATCCTGCAGTCCGACCCCGCACAGACACGGCTGAACGATGTTCGTAATGAGGAGGGCTACAAGGCCGACAAGGCCGAGTTTGACCGACTGCAAGAGGAATTCGATGGTCTCGTTAAGGACTTCCAGAAAGATGCGGCAGTGATGAGCCAAGAGCAGCAGTTGGCCGCCCGCAAGCGCCTTGCCAGCAAGCAGGCGGACCTGGAGCACGTCACCGGAAAACTGCAGACGGCTGAACAGCAGGCGGGACAGACAATCTTGCAGGAAATGTCACCCATGGTGCAGGAAGTGCTACGCGAGCTTATTGCAACCGAGGGCATCGGCCTACTGCTGCAGCGCGCCTCGGTCATTCATTCGGACCCCGGTTACAGCATTACCGCCAAGGTGACCGATAAATTGAATCAGATGGCCACTGCAAACTAGGGCCCCCCGTGGTAACCCTCGGCGAACTGGCGGCGCATTTGGCGCTACCGCTCGGCGATGCTGATCCAGCGATAGCGCTGCACGGCATTGCGCCGCTG
>JBLIIW010000252.1:0-4466 GCA_047635315.1 Halieaceae bacterium
CAGCCCACGTAGAACAGTCGCGTTGCCTCCATCTTGCCCTTCTGCCGGGCCTGCTCCTTAAGATAATCGTAAAGTCTTGGCGCAGCTCTTGCGCTGGCGCTGCCACGAATATCGAGGAGAAAGCTCGGTGCCTGACCCGGTAGGGCGAACTCGTCCCAGAGTAGTAATTCACTGTCACGATGGACCGTGGTTTTTCCCAGAGCAGGAATAAACACCCAGTCGAACTCAAGCCCTTTGGCCTTATGCAAGGTCATGACCTGCACCTTGGCGAGCTCGTCACCCGGAGCCGCAAACAGGGCCGCAACCGCTTCTTGCAAGCGCCTCGCCGTGAGTCGATGCTGCCCCGCCGCAAGTTGCTCAAGACATTGGAAGAATTGCTCAGCGTCATCCCGGTCGCCAATATCCGCAAGCGGTGCAGCACCACCGAGGCGCAGCCAACACTCCTCCACCCATACCCGCACAGCAAGACGATCGCGGTAATGCTCTGCCCAGCGCAGCAGCGACAACAGATGTGCTACCCGTTCACGCCCCGCCGGGGACAAGCCCTCGAGGATTGGCAGCACCCGCTCTTCGGCCAGCACATCGATAGCCAACGGGGCCTGCAGCGCCATGTGCAGAAGATCTTCGTTATCCAGTGCAATGCCCGGGCTACGCAGCAGCGAGAGCCAGGCAAAACGATCGAAATGGTCGCTAAGCACCGCGCAAAGTGACACAAGATCGCGGATTAGAGGGCGATGCTGGAGTGTCTCCAGATCCCGCGCGGCATAGGGTATGCCACGCTCGCGCATAACCTCCAGGACAGGCCGCAGCTGGCTTCTGGAGCGGCCCAGCACCGCAATGCTCGTTACCTTGTCGTCACTGAGACCCTCTTCCAGGCTATCGCACAGCGCGTCCGCCTCGGCCTGCTCTGCCCCATCCCCGGAAAACAGCCTGAGCTCCGGCGCCACCGGCCCCTCGCGGGCCCAACTGGAGGCACGATAGGCGACCGCCGCCAGCTGCGCGTCGTCTAGCGGCGGGAACGCACCTTGGAAATGTGCGTTCACCCAGTCTACGAGTGATGACTGAGAGCGAAAGTTCACCGACAGGTCCAGCGCCTCCAGGGGCAGCTCCCCCAGCCCCTCATCTCGTGCCTTGATGAACAGGCCCACGTTGGCATCGCGGAATCCGTAAATCGACTGCATGGGGTCGCCGACCAGCAGCAGGGTGCGCGGAGCCTCGGGGTTTTCAGCGTTCTGTTCAGCCCAGCCACGCGTCAAGCGTCGAATCAGCTCAAACTGTCCAGATGATGTGTCCTGAAATTCATCCACCAGCAGGTGCTCGACGTTGTGATCGAGCCGCAGGGCTATATCCGTCGGTGCCTCGTCACTGCCCAGCGCTGCATTGGCCGCCATAGCGACCTGCGCGTGATCGACCTCCCCGGCCTGTTGGAACACCAGCAACAGCTCGGCGCCCAGGCGCGGCAGCAGGCGCGTGAGGGATGCGAGCACATTCCAGTGCTCCGGCTCTCCCGCCGGATCGGGCAGGGTCAGAAGCTGCCGCAGGGCCTGCAACAAGGCGGGATCGTTGCGCTCGGTTAAGCGGGATAACAGCGACTTCGCCGCGTTCTTCATCTGTGCCGCTCTGCCAGAGCCCGCTGGAAAGCCGTCGCGCTTATTGACACTCTTGCGCCAGACGCCGGTTGAGGTTAGCAGCAACCCGGCGACCCCCCGCCAGTCTTCCAGGGCATCGTTTGGCGCCGTACCTACACTCCCCGATGGGTGGTTCTCGCGGCTAAAGTCCATCAGCTCGCCAAGCTCCAACATCTCCGGCGCCAGCAAGTTCCCGAGCTGTTCGATTCTGAAGGCGACCAGCGACGCCGTAACCGCCTGCAGGCCGCTGCGCTCGCCGTCGTCCAGACCACTACTGCCAAGAACCGGTTGCCACTGCTCCCGCCGCTGCAGAAGACGGGTTAGCAAATCAACCGCAACTTCCCACTGGTTGTCCAGATGCAGCAGCAGATTACTCAGGTCGCTATCCGTTCCAGCGCCCTTCGTCGCACCCGCAGAGGCGCCCAGCTCCCGTTGCAGGAACCGTTCGATAGCCTCTCGATAGAGTGCGGTCGCGTTATCACTGGCGGCCAGGGGCCCGCCAAAGCCACTCAGCACGGGCATTTGACGGGCCAGTTCCCCACAAAAGCTGTCAATGGTCTGGATACGCAGCCGTGAGGGGTTGGCCAGCAGGTCCCAGGAGGCTCGCCTGTCGACCTCGAGAACCGCGCGGGCCAGTTCCCGGGAGCGCTGTTCGTGATCGCTTTGCGGGGCAATATCCTCTGCTTCAAGGCGAAGTGCCGCCAACACCCGCGCGCGCATCTCGGCGGCGGCCTTGCGGGTAAACGTTATGGCCACCACCCGCTCGGGCTCCGCCACTCGCGACAGCAGGCACAGAAAACGCTGAACCAGTAGGCCCGTTTTGCCGGAACCGGCCGGCGCACTGATACAAAAGGACAGGAGCGGATCCAGAGCCTGCTGCCGGGCACCGGCGTCCGGGAGCGTCACTGCTGCCCATCCCCGACGCGGCAGAGAGACTGCCGGCCGCAATAACGGCAGGCGCCTACCAGCGGGTCGACCTGGTTTTCCCCCGCCACAAAATGCTCCGCCAGTGTGCTCAGCTCGGCTCGCCAGAAGGCCCGCACGGTATTCATTCCCGCAGCGCCGCCGCTTCCATCGGGGCTGTGCGAAGAAATATCGTCTACGCCAGCGGTGAAGGATCTTTCACCCACGCCTCGAAATCCCAGCTTTCCGGGTTTCAAAGAGGCGTAGCTGATGCCCGCAGGGGGTGGCTCAAGAAGCGCATAAAGAGGCAACTGTAGTTTTCTCGGTGGACTTTCAAACCAGCGACCCGGGCTGTCCGCGACCCCACTTTTATAGTCGATCACCAGCTCGCTGCCATCCGCCATGCGATCCACCCGGTCGAGCCGAAGTCGCAGCCGCAGCGGGCCGATCAGCAGCTCCCGCGCCCATTCTCGGCGCACTACGAGAAAGGGTTCTCCTCGGGAACGCTCAATATCAAGCCACTCCTTTAGCAGGTTTTCCAGACGTCTCCGCTCCAGGGCGACAATCGCCGTGCCGAGCACATCCCGTCGCAATGCCCCAAGACCGCTCTCTGCCTCCTGCAGCGCCCGCTCGATTGCGGCAGCAATGGCCGGTGCATTATCAAGCGCCAGGGCCGCACTGTCTGGCAGGTCGGCAAAAAGGCAGAAAAGCGCGCTGTGCAGCCAGGTGCCACGCTCCGCGGGGGTGAGTCCTGCGGTAGTCGTTGAGGGTGCTTGCACACGAAGGCGCTGCGCGGCGAATGCCTGAAAGGGACACTGTGACTGCTGGTCCAGGGCCGATGCAGAAACACCGTCAGACGCCCTTTCCTGTTCTTGAATGGGCACCGCCAGCAGGCGCGGCTCCACAAAAACAGCGCTATCCCCCTGTTGCTGCCAGCGAGGATCAACCTGGTAAACGCTGTCGCTATCCTCTGCGTCCATATCGCCCAACAGTGGGCTGCGCGCACTTTCTGCCCCGTCGCTTTGATTTACGTAGCTGCTGTGCAGCTGTAGCGCCGAGCTACGCCAGAGCTCCCAGCGATTCCTCGCCCATTCCCATTCCCACGGTGCATCACAATGCGGCATGCGCTGCTGACGCTGGATGCTGTGTGGCAAATAGGGGTTGGGCCGCGGGGCTGAGGGCCAGCGCGAGGCATCCATCCCGGAAATCCACAGTGCGTCAAAATGTAGACCGGTGGTCTCCAGAGGGCCCAGAATCTGAATCGCCCGATCCTGGGTGTGCGGCTGGAACTGCTGTTCGGCGATGTGTCCGCGCAGGCTTTGCAGTGCCTGCTCAAAGGACAGCTCACCCAATATCGGGTCCAGACGCGCGTAGCTTTCCAGTGCGGTCTGCCAGTGTTGCAGTTGCTGGTACTCGAGGGAATCCAGCGCCCTGCCCCGGGGCCAGCCCCAGATATCAAGCAGGGCAGCAAAGGGCTCCAGCCACTGCGATGGCGCGCGCCGGCGGCGGCTCAGATGCATGCGGACATCAAGCTGTGCAGCGCTCTCCCAGGGTGCGCTGTCCGTCTGCTCAAGCAGTCCCTCAGCCAGTTGCAGAAATACGGCTCTGGGAATTCGATCCCGATTAAGTTCATGCAGGCGCTGAAGAAATTTCTCAAGTCGATCCCGGCGCAGCGGCAGGGGCGTCACGAACCGGGAGTGAAAGGGCAGCCCCAGGTCTTCAACGGCGACCTGCTCGGCGCACAGTGCCAGCAACGTCAGTCCGTCGCGCACCAGGGGCGCAGCCTCCAGGGAGAAGCCGGTAGAAAAGTTAACAGGCAGGCTCTCGTAGTCCTGGGTAAGACAGTCAAACTCGCGTCGCAACAGCAATTCGAGCAACTCGCGATCCCTGCCCATGTCAGCCAGTACTACCCCGTAACGTCCCTCGGGATCCGAC
>JBLIIW010000253.1:0-4231 GCA_047635315.1 Halieaceae bacterium
GGAACGCTGGCGGCAGTATGTGCGCACCGATGCACCCTGGCCGGTAAAAGATCGCGACGCGATCTACGAGCAGTCCCTGGATTGGAGTGAAACCCTCATTCGCATCAATGTGATCGCGGTGCCCGACGGGTTGCCTGAGGTTGATGATGCCGTAAGAGTCCGCGAGGCGCAGGGGTTCTGGGAGCTTCGGGCCCTGGATAGCGGTGCTACGCGGGTCCACTGGGAATTCCATCTGGAACCCGGTGGCAGGATACCGAGCAGCCTGGCGAACGCGCGGGTGGTGGAAACTCCCAAAAAGGTCCTGCTTGCCCTGCGCGCGTATTTCCAGCCAGCCGAGGAATGAGCCGCCGGGCAAGGGCTGTCCGGTATCCCCGCGATAAGGGTCTGAATACTGAGAGGCACTACCGCTCAGGAAAGCAATAGAATGATTCGTATCGGAGTAAACGGCGAAGAGCGCGTGCTGGATATAGACCCACATTATCAACTCCGGCGCAGAGTGGCGGTGCTGGTGAGCCGGGCACACCGGGTGTCGCACCGGCGTTGGTGAGCGCCGTGTTTAGTGCTAAGGGCCTTCGTGTTCGGGAACTGCCGCTTTCCAAAGTCGATTTCAGCGACTGGGGTTAGCTACCTGCAGGGGCACATCCGCCGGGGTCTGACGTGGTCTCTACTCGTTGAAAACGCGGAGCCTGTGGACGATCCGCGCAAGGACTTCCCATCTCGCGAGAGGATCGGTCTGGCGTCTAGTCGAGGTAGTACACGAAGGTGCTTACGACGCGCAATCTCTTGCCCCTTGAAGTGGCGCTGTCGTAGCTGTTCCCGGCAGAACCGCTGATCTGGATGATGCCCTGGTTGGCGCTTTTGAGCTCACCCAGTGTGGCGCCGGCCTCGGCCGCGAATCTGCGCGCCTGGCTGCGGGCGTTCTTCGTGGCGGCTTGCAGCAGCGCGGCTTTCGCATCGTTGAAGGCGCGCAGTTCATAGCGCGGCCCATTACCGGCGTCCAGTTGCACGCCGTCGGCGATGAGCGGGTCTGTAGCCAGTGCCGCGGCCGCGACTGCATCCACCCGATCGGTCTTCACCAGCACGAGGGCGGAGCCGTTGTAGCGCGTCGGACTGTTCGCCGAGGCGTATTCCCGGGAGTAAACATCGTCAACCCTGAGCGGGCGAATTTCGAACTCCCCTGCGGAAAAGCCTATGTCTGTGAGAAAGGCGACGAGTTTGTCGCGGTCAGCTTGCAGGGCTCCCTGAACCATGTCGAAGGTATTGCCGGCGCGTCGCACCGTGAGCGACCAGGTTGCGTAGTCGCTATCGGCGTTCTGTTCCGCCAGACCCTTGATAAGGATAGAGCGATCCGCCATGCGGAATTCCTGCAAGCCGGAGCCAACAAACCAGCCCCCCAGCGCGATTCCGATGGAGAGAACTAGTGCGGAGAGGACACCTGCATTCATGATCTGGCCTGCATCTTTTCAAGAGCCGGTATTTTCAGGGTCGCAGGGGCTGATGGTAATGCTCTGCTCGCGGGATCACGCCAGTTGGTAACCCGGCGTGGACTGGGACAGGGCCCGTTCCTCCTCGGTCATACTTTCGGCTACGCCGTCGAAGAGCGGCGTGGAAAGATAGCGTTCGCCCGTGTCTGGAAGCATTACCAACAGCACCGAGCCTTCCGGCGCGCTCGCCGCGACCTGCATGGCGATGGCAAAGGTTGAGCCGCCGGACACACCCGTGAAGATGCCTTCCTCCGCGGCGAGCCTGCGCGACCAGGCCATGCCATCGGCTCCTGCCACCGGTAGCAGCTCGTCGTAGAACCCCTTGTCTATCGATTCCTGCAGCACCAATGGGATGAAATCCGGCGTCCAACCCTGTATAGGATGCGGTTGGAAGTCCGGATGACTGACCGCGGGAGAGCCGGCCCCGTCGCGTTCCTGTGCATGCCCGGAAGACACGATCGCGGCGTTATCGGGCTCCGTAAGAATAATCTTCACCTCGGGTCTTGCCTCGCGAAGCACGCGCGCAACGCCGGTGAGTGTGCCGCCAGTGCCATAGCCGGTCACCCAGTAGTCGAGGCGCTGGCCGTCGAAGTCAGCAAGAATCTCCCGGGCCGTTGTATGCTCGTGGGCATCGGCGTTGTCCCGGGTTTCGAACTGCCGGGCGAGGAACCAGTTGTTCGCTTCGGCGAGTTCCATCGCCTTGTGGTACATGCCCAGTCCTTTACTCTCCTTTGGGGTCAGCACCACCTGCGCGCCGAGAAAGCGCATCAGCTTGCGGCGCTCCATGGAAAAACTCTCTGCCATGGTGACCACCAGGGGATAGCCCTTGGCCGCGCACACCATGGCCAGGCCTATGCCCGTGTTACCGGATGTGGCTTCGACGACAGTCTGCCCGGGCTGGAGCCGGCCCTCGCGCTCCGCCGCCTCGATGATGTTCAGCGCCAGACGGTCTTTTACGGATGCGGTCGGATTAAAGGACTCTACTTTGACGTACACACTGACATGTTGCGGCGCGATGCGGTTGATGCGCACACAGGGCGTATCACCCACCGTATCGAGAATACTGTCGTAGAGGCGGCCTCGGCCGCTGGTGCTGCGAATACTCATAATGCGTATCTCCCATAGGTGTTTGTAACCACCCTAGCACCACTGTGTCGCGCCCGCGACTCACTTTTTTGGGTCCCGGCCAGGCGGCCATCGGCAATGGCTCGTCCTCGCGGTCGTGGTAACGTTTCCTCACTCAAGCAACTGGGCGTCGCGCGTGCTGTTGGTGTTTTCTCGTCAATCCTGTCTAAGCGCATTGCTGGCGACGGGTCGTTCCGCGGTCTGCGCGCTCCTTTTCGTACTCCTGCCCTGCGTCACGATGCCAGCCTACGGCCATCTGCCGGAACTGTTCGGGCGTCGCTATGTCCCTGAACCGGATGCGCCAGCGGCGGTACAGCCGGGGCCGCCTGAGGATCGCGCGGCGGATCGGGCACTGGCCGACAGTCTGGAGTCGGCCCTGCGCGAGAGCGAGGCTGAACAGGACGTTTACAGCCTGGGCCTCAGCGATCCGCTGGCGGAGCTGGGACTGCTTTACGCACGCCTGGGGAATCATCCCGCCGCTCTGGGCAAGCTGCGTCGCGCACTGCATCTGCAGCGCATCAATGAGGGGCTTCTTCACCCATCGCAGCTGCCTATACTGCGCGCCCTGGCCGATAGCTCTGCAGCCATCGGTGACCGACAATCGGAGCAGCTGACCTGGCGCTATATTCTGCGCATTCATGCGATGGGCCGCGCGGCGCTCAGTGAGGACGCCCTGAGGGATAGCCTCGAGTATTTCAGGCGCGCCCGCGATAACTACATCGATCCGCGCGGCCGCGCCGTAGACCGACTTTTCTCCCAGGCATTTCATGACAACCAGGAGATGCTAAAAGCGCAGCTCGCCAGCAGCACCCTGAACTATGGGCGGCTGGAGGCTGTAGCGTTGAGCCAGCTCTACAATCTCTACGTCTTGCTGGGTACGGACTTATCCTCCGACTTGAGCGGTGACGCTGGGACGGCGGCTCACGATCTTATGCGCCGCACGCAGATGCTCGCCTACGGCAAGGGCCTCGATATCCTCGAGGTATTGCGGGAGCGCGCCGGGCAGGAGGCTGTCCCGGTGAGGGCCGTGTTGTCCCTGCGTCTTGGCAACTGGCACCAGTGGAATGGCAAGTGGCAGAGCGCCTGCGAGGCCTATGCGCAGGCCTGGGCGCTCGATGATCCCTCCGTGAACGCCTCTGCGCAGCCAACCGCTGCGCAAGGCCAAAGCACGGCCGGTTTGTTGCGCGCGCGCATTGCAGAGCCCGCGGTACTTCCGGAAGATCCAGCCCTGTGGCAGTCCCTGCAGGCGGTGGACGTTCCCGTGCGCGCGGTGATAAGCGCCGAGTATCGAGTGTCCAGGCGCGGCGACGTGTCGCGCCTAAAGGTCAGCCCTGAAGGTGAGGGGAGCTCCGCCTTCGCCGGACGTATCTCCAGAATGCTGCGCGATTCGCACCTGCGCCCGGCTGTTGTGGACGGTGCCTGCACGGAGCTCACCGTAAGAGGCAGGCGTTATCGTCTGCTCGACTAGTCCCCGCTCTCGCCGCGCAACACCAGAGTCTGGTCTCCGCCCCCTTGCCGCGCCTGGTGCATGGCTTCGAGCGTTCGCGCACGCCAGACGTCCATGGGCTCTCCGGAAGTCCATGGGGAGGTGCCGACGCTCAGTGTTATTCCGCTGCGGTCCT
>JBLIIW010000254.1:0-4199 GCA_047635315.1 Halieaceae bacterium
TGGGGGCTGAGCGAAGACGCGGAGTCCATGGCCGCGTTTATCCGCCAATGGCTGAGTGACCACGGGCGCTGGAATTCACCGCGCTACCTCCTCGGCGAAAGCTTTGGCACAACCCGCGCCGCCTTGGTCGCCGAGTTGCTGGAAGACCAACACATGGTCAGCCTCAACGGCATCATCTTCGTCTCCCAGGCTCTCAATTACGCCGGCTCCACTCCCTACGTCCGCGACAACCTGATCTCGCACATCACCTATGTGCCGACCATGGCTGCCACGGCCTATTACCACGGCAAGGTGGATGCACAGGGCTTGTCTCTGGAAGAGTGGGTAGACGCGGCCCGCAACTTCGCTACTGATCAGCTGCTGCCGGCCCTCTGGCGCCTACAAAGCCGGTCTGCTCGCCTTTTTGCATGACGATCTCAAAGTGGACTGGAAGCGCAGCTATCTGTCGCCGGCGGACCCGGAACTGGGCAAGCGATGGAACTGGATCCCGAAGGGGCGGGATACCAGTTGGGAGCCCTACTGGGTCGACATTACCCCCGCACTGGTCAAGGCCATAGGAGTGGACCCACCCTGAATATATTTGTTGCCGCCGGCTATTACGACCTTGTCACGCCGTTTTTCGACGCCGAATTCACCCTTAATCGCTACGGTATTGCGCCGGGCCGCGTGGAATTCCGCTACTACGGCGGCGGGCACATGATGTATCTGAACGAAGAAGCGAGAATTGGCTTCCTCAAAGATGTGCGGGCCTTTATCGCCGCGCGCGAGCCTTAGGAACGCATAGATAATAAACGCTTTGGCAGGCTCTCACTGAGCTCTGAGAGCATGCACCGGACTGGCTCCTGCAACGCCTTGCCCTCGCCGAGCGATTGACGCAGCGAGACGCCCAGACCGGTGGCGAGCATGCACTGATAGTAGGGTAAGTCCCGCCGGAAGCCGGGCAACAACCCCTCAAGAGGTGCATCGCTGTCCAGTTGGCCCACAAAGCTCTCAGCCAGTCCAGCAAGTGCTGCCTGCAGGGCTGGGCTCTCAGCGAGACCGTCGACCGCCTGCATAGACCAGGTCATATCCTCCCGCAGCTCGCAGCAACCCAGACAAACGCCCATAGACTGCCTCCCCCACTCCTGCGGCCCCACGAGTGAAAGACGCCACTCATCGCTGTGGGAGTAGAGATAATACCGCTGCCCCACCACCGGTTTGAACTGAAAGCGCGCTGAGAGAACCAGCGCTGAAACGAACCAGTCAAACAGCAGTTCAGCCGGCTCCTTGCGCACAACACAGGCCGGGCGCGTGTCCTGCCAGTCAGACAGGACGCGAACCAGGCCCTTGCCCTGTGGATTTGGGTTTTTATGGGGATTTCGTGACATGCATTCCTTACGCGACAATCGCGCTTGTGGTTCTCCGCCCGCGCAAGCGGGCAGACATGATCCCGACGCCGCAGCGGACGCAGGAGCTCTAATCTCCGGCCGCCCGCAGCGATGCCCAGCGTTCATCCAGCAAACGGCCGATAGTATTCGCGTGGACAAGGTGTGCCGCATACCAGGTATGCAGGCAGCGGATTCGCCCGAAATCGGCGATACCCCCGATCCCCCGGGTGGCCAGCGCCGACCACTGTCCCCGCGCCTCAAGCAGCTCCCTTTCTCCGGGTAGAAGAAATGACTCGCGCAGCTCAATGTGCCGCCGATGTTCCGCGCCCATCGCCTCAAGAAGCGCGGGCTCGGTGTCCACGCGGGACTGCAAATCGGCGATGGTTCCCGAGGCCTCTTCGCGATCAATGCGCAGCGTAAGGCCCGGATCGATCAACCAGAACAGCGTCGGAAATGGCTTGCTATCGACCAGAGAGGCCACGCGTATCACCATCGGCTGCCCGTCCTCGTCCCTGCGCGCGACCGCGCGCAGACCGCGCGGAGCACGGCCGAGACGCGCCGTAACCAACGCCAGTGTCGCCTCATCGATTGCGTCGTCGCGCATGGACTCCAGTGAGGGGCCTTGTGCTTGTAACATTCCTTGAATCCTGTCCGGCACTACAAACTCAAGCGCTCAGACTACCGCAGATCCGGCGCAGCCAGTTTGACAATATGCAAACATAACTCTAATCTCAGCGCCGCCTCGGTGCCTGTCGGCGCGTTTCAAGCGTCTGGTCAGGTTAAAAGGGAAGCAGGTTCGCCAGGGTCTACCGGACCCCAAGCGATATTCAAAGCCTGCGCTGCCCCCGCAACGGTAAGTGGTGTTCATTGCCATAAGCCCGACAACTGCCAAGGTCACAGCAACGATGGAGCGGAGGGCTTCATGCACGGGTTGCCAAATGCAGGTGTCCTCGGGCTTTATGCCTATCATCCGTGTTTTCTTCCCCTGATCCCCTCTCTCGATCGCCACCGCCCGCCTACGCCGATCATTGAGGTCAGAAGCAACATGCCACAACTCCACACCGCAAAAACCTGCAGCGCACAGGTTGCCCTTTGGGGTCTGGCGCTCATCGCCAGCCCCGGCACGACAGTCGCTGCAAACCCGCTTGAAGAACTGGTGATCACCTCCTCGCGTGTGCCCATGCCTCTGCGGGAAGTCGGCACCTCCGTGTCAGTGCTCCTCAAGGAGGAGATCTTGCAGCGCGGCTTTCTCTCGCTCCCGGACCTGCTGCGCACGCAGACCTCAGTAGCCGTATCCAACAACGGCGGCCTTGGCAAAGCGAGTGCCGTGCGCATCCGTGGTGAGGAGGGCTATCGAACACAGGTGCTGATCGATGGGATCGATATCGCAGATACCTCCAGCCCGCAGGTCGGCCCACGGATGGAACAGCTTGTCAGTGCCGGAATCGAGCGGATCGAGATACTGCGCGGCCCCCAAGGCCTGGCTTACGGAGCCGACGCTGGGGGAATTATCGATATACGCACCGCATCGCCCGATGAGGGCCTGGCCGGCGGACTGGCGCTCGAGGCGGGACGCTACGGAACGCAGCAACTCAGCGGGCGCGTAGGCGGGGCTTTCGAGACATTGGATTTCATGGTCAGCGCTTCACAGTTGGAGACCGATGGTTTCAACACAAGAACGACCGACGATACCCTCCGCGATGCAGACGGCTACGAAAACAGCACTTTTCACGTCCGCGCCGGCTGGGAGCCGAGCGACCAGCTGCGACTGGAGGCGGTAGTCCGCCAGGTCGACGGCGACAACGCCTTTGACAGCTGCTTTAGCAATGCCTTCTTGCCCACGGATGACTGCGAGGATACTTTTCAGCAGGACAGCTGGCGCCTGGCGGCGCAATTCCAGAGCGGCGCCCTCTCTCACGAACTCGCCCTCACCGACAGCAAAACGGAGCGCGAATTCTTCGCCCAGGGTGAGGGGACATTCGCTGCGGACGGGGGGCTGCAGCGCATCAGCTATGTTGGCAGCTGGCACGTATCCGACGCCATGGCACTGGTCTACGGCGCAGACCACGAAACCGAATCCATTGACGATGGCAGCGTAGATCGGGAGCGCAAGCAGCGCGGCGTCTACGCGGAGATTCAGGGCCGTTTCGCTGAGGCACTGACGCTGAGCGCGGGACTGCGCAACGATGACAATGATGATTTCGGAAGCTACAGCAGCTATCGCCTGAGCGCCGCCTGGGTGCGCGCCCTGGGAGTTGGCCAACTCAAGCTGAAAGCCTCGGCGGGCACGGGTTTTCGGGCCCCCAGTCTCTACGAGGTCAGCTATAACAGCGGCCCCTTCGCCTCTCCCCCGGCATCCGACAGCTCACTGGATGCAGAGAGCAGCGAGGGATACGACTTCGGTATCGCCTGGGCCAGCGACCGCGGAACCTATCTGGAAATGACCTGGTTTGATCAACGGATCGACGACCTCATCACCTTCGATCTGGCGAGTTTTTCCGGTTATCTGCAAACAGCCGGCGAATCAAAGTCCCGGGGCCTCGAACTTGCCGCGGCTATTCCCCTGTCCGAAGCCTTCGAGCTGACCGGAAACTTCACCTACAACGACACAGAAGCTCCCGATGGCACGCAGCGCGCGTTTCGCCCGGAGCAGTTGCTGAATCTCGGGCTCAGCTACCGGCTCATGGGCGAACGGCTGCGTATCGGCGGCAATCTCCGGCATTCGGCCGAGGCCGTCGATACACTCGGAGCCCCCGTGGACGACTACCTGTTGCTGGACTTCAATGCCAGATAAAGTCTGCTCGGCGGCCTGAGTGTCTATACGCGGCTCGA
>JBLIIW010000255.1:0-4168 GCA_047635315.1 Halieaceae bacterium
GCGGCGCAACGCAGAGCGACGTTCTCTCTCTGGCGCTGGAAATACAGGGCTCCGTGCGGGATCGTTTTGACTGTTGTCTTGACGTGGAGCCGCGCATCTATAGCGCAGAGGGCGTGTTGCTCCAGCCTGACCTGCGCGTGAGTTTATCGTGACGCTTCTAGCTGCTATCACCTCGGGCCCGGGGCGCAACATGCGGGGCGACGGCGATGACTGATGTCTTCGATGCCAAGGACTTTCTGGCTACGCTCACCACGCGCTGTGGTGTGTACCAGATGTATGACGGGGAGGGCGCTCTTCTCTACGTTGGTAAGGCCCGCAACCTGCGCAACCGGGTGGGTAGCTATTTTCGCAATACCGGGCTGAACACGAAAACCGTTGCCCTGGTGATGCGTATCCGCGATATACAGGTGACGGTGACCTCTACGGAAGCCGATGCCCTGTTACTTGAGCAGAACCTGATCAAGGCGCACCGGCCGCCTTATAATATCCTCCTGCGTGACGACAAATCCTTTCCTTACATATTTCTGTCCAGTGCAGACAGCTACCCGCGGCTTTCGCTGCACCGTGGGCGCAAACGCCGGAAGGGCACCTACTTTGGGCCATATCCCAGCGCCGGAGCTGTGCGCCAATCCCTGCATTTCTTACAAAAAGTGTTCAAAGTGCGCCAGTGCGAGGACAGCTATTTCCGCAATCGCTCCAGGCCCTGCCTGCAGCATCAGATCGACCGCTGCACGGGACCCTGTGTGGGCCTGGTTAGCGAGACCGATTACGCGCAACAGGTGGCGAGGACAGAGCTATTTTTGCAAGGAAAATCCCGGGAATTACTGGTGCGCCTGGCTGATGATATGGAGCGTGCGGCGGCTGATCTGGCCTATGAGCGCGCAGCGGAACTGCGCGACCAGATTCAGCACCTGCAGCAGGTTCAGAGCACCCAGGGCATAGAGGGGAGCCAGGGTGACCTGGATGTGGTCGCCGCCGCCGTTGGTGGCGGCCAGTGCTGCGTACAGGTGCTCTTCGTGCGCGACGCACGCGTGCTCGGTAGTAAGACCTTCTATCCCACGCTGCGCCTTGAGGAGCGCGAGGCCGATGTGATTGAGGCCTTCCTGCCGCAGTTTTACCTACGCGGGGAACAGCCGCTACCAGGGGAGATTCTTCTTACGCACCTCCCTGAGAACGTCGGTACCCTCGCCGATGTATTCACAGATCGTGCGCAGCGCCGAGTGAAACTGCGCGCCAATGTGCGCGAAGCGCGGGCGCGCTGGCTGCAACTGGCTCGTCAAACAGCGGAAACCAGCCTCAAAGCCCACCTGAGCGGTAAGCAGACGGTGCAGGAGCGACTGCAGGCACTGCAGGAGGTGCTGGAGCTGGAACTGTTTCCCCAACGGATCGAGTGCTTTGATATCAGCCATTCCAGCGGTGAAGCCACGGTTGCGTCCTGTGTGGTCTTTGACGGTAATGGTCCGCGAAAATCAGACTATCGTCGCTTTAACATCAGTGATGTGACCGCGGGCGACGATTACGGCGCCATGCGTCAGGCGCTGGAGCGCCGTTTCAAGCGCCTGCTCCGCGAGGAGGCGGCTATGCCCGACCTGCTGTTGATCGACGGCGGTAAGGGGCAGGTAACACAGGCGCTTGATGTGTTGCGCGAGTTGGAGGTTAAGGGCGTTCAGGTAGTGGGTGTTGCCAAGGGCACGACTCGCAAAGCCGGCTTTGAGACACTCGTTCTAGGTGACAGCGGTATCGAACAACAGTTACCCGGAGACGCCCCGGCACTACATCTCATACAGCAAATCCGCGACGAGGCGCATCGCTTCGCCATTACCGGACATCGGGGCCGCCGCGACAAGCAGCGCAAGCGCTCGGTTCTTGAGTCAATTCCGGGCGTAGGTGCCAAGCGGCGTCGCGAACTGCTGCGCCACTTTGGCAGTGCCGCTTCCGTGGAGAACGCCAGCGTTGAAGAACTGCGAAAGATACCGACCATCAGTGCTAACATGGCCCGGGTCATCTACGATCATCTTCACGGCGTTGCCGAGTAGGGTGCCGCGTGCAAATTAATATCCCCAATACGCTCACAGTCATACGGATCGCACTGATTCCGGTGATGGTTGTGGTCTTCTATATGCCCTTCAGCGGGCATCTTTTGGTTGCCGCTGGCGTGTTTACGCTGGCCGCTGTTACCGACTGGTTTGACGGCTATCTGGCGAGGAGACTGGGACAGATGACGGCCTTCGGGGCCTTTCTGGATCCGGTTGCCGATAAGTTGATGGTCGCTGTTGCCTTGGTACTACTGGTGGAGCGACACTCCAGCGAGCTGTTCACTCTGGCGGCCTGCGTGATCATCGGGCGCGAGATCGTTGTGTCGGCGCTGCGCGAGTGGATGGCTGAGCTTGGGGAACGGACTTCGGTGGCCGTCTCCATGATCGGCAAGGTCAAAACCGGTTTTCAGATGGTGTCGATTATTGTTCTGCTCGCCGTTGATGCACAGCGTGATGGCAGTGAGGTGTTGGCCTTTGGAGTTCTTCTGCTCTATATCTCGGCGGCATTAACGCTGTGGTCCATGTGGCAGTACCTGCGCGCAGCCCGCGTAGCGCTGGCAGACACCGCAGCAGCAGAGGAGACGGTCCCTGGGGATGAGTGATTTCCCTCTGCATTGCCCGCTTCAAGCTTGACTCCCGACGGCGAGACCCTACAATACGGCTCCTTCCGCTTTAGGGCGGAATACGGTGCGGGAATAGCTCAGTTGGTAGAGCGCAACCTTGCCAAGGTTGAGGTCGCCGGTTCGAATCCGGTTTCCCGCTCCAGTTCTTTCCGGCTCGGTGGCAGAGTGGTTATGCAGCGGATTGCAAATCCGTCCACGCCGGTTCGATTCCGACCCGAGCCTCCATTAAAGTTATTGAATAATAAGAAAAAAGTAAGGCTTCCAAGCTTCTGATGTCCTGAGTGTGCGTAACATATGCACGATAGGTCAGGAAAGCGGGGGAGAGCATCATGGGGTGCATCCGCAAGGTTCCTAACGGCCGGCGCGCCGATATTCGTGCCGCGCCACTTCTATTCGGCCATACCAAGCGGGTAAGTACCGTTCTCCATCCAGGCGTCACGGTGGACGATGTACTGGAACTGCCAGGGCAGATCGAGGCGTAGCTGGGTAAGCGGTCGTTCACGGGCGACCGTCACTCGGGCTCCCACCGACCAGTGGCGGCCACCGTCAATCACATCCGTGATGCCGGTAGTTGCTAAACTTGAAGTGGTTTCTAGAAACGTTTCCGCGGGAACGTGAAACCGGACGCCCAGGAATCGCACTTCAGTACGAACCTTGCGCCTGTGAACGGCCAGAAGCTGCCGTTGGGCGCCCTCCCGCCGAGAGGCAGGAGGCACCTCATAGCGGTCCTTTCCAAATTGAATTTGGTTGGAAATATTCGAATGGAAAATAGAGAGCGGCAGATTCTCAAGCTGCGTCTTTCAGCGCAGAATCATCCCCCCTCTTGAAGTCGCACAGCTCTCCAAAGTGGGCGAAGTAAAAGCCGAGCAAACATAAACGATGCCACAGCCAAACCGTATAATACCCCCACTATGTACGGACCGGGCTCATTCTGAAATACGATGCCTAGAGCATTGAACACATTGAGACCGATAATGAGAACACCAACACCCTGCAACACCACGAAAATCATCCGCGATGCGGTAGTGGTGAGCGCGCCTCGCATTGCTTTGGCGGTGCCGTACATGGCGTATGAATAAATTGCAGCTCCAAACCAACTACACACAACCCAGAGTTGTTCGCCAGATACCTCAAAGGTCTTGAGGCATAAAGCTAAAGAGCATGCGAGCGCAGGAAACAACGAAAACTGAACAATTACCGTTAGAGCGCCGACGCGACCTCGATTGATGTTTTCGCTACCAGTGAACTGAAAAGTGGCGATGATGCCTGCAAAGCCCGCGAGCGCGATCGAAACCTCCACACCCATCATAAGCAGTTCGAAAATATCCATCCCTGAAGTCCACGCGTCTAAGAAAGAACGAGGGTACTCTGATGCCCGCCATTAGGCGAAAGCGGTCCCTCAGTGCCAGCGGGTCGAGCATCGCCTTGGGGTCGCATACTGCCTGGAAGCCACACCGTCCGCGATGGTCCGCTTTCCTTGAGCATACACAATGTGATTCTTTCCAACCA
>JBLIIW010000256.1:0-4136 GCA_047635315.1 Halieaceae bacterium
GACCACCTGCGCCATGGTCACCGGGCGCGGTAAAAGAGCCATCGCAGACCATTTCGATATCAGCTACGAGTTGGAGCACCAGATATCGGGCACCGCCAAGGAAGTCTATCTGGACAGCATCCGCGATGTACTCGACCACGGCGTGTTTACCATGGTGCGCCAGCGCGAGATGAAAGGGCTGGGCCACGCGATTCTCACCGGGGAGACCCTGATTGGCAACGAGCCCTTCGGTGTCCTGCTTTCTGATGACCTTTGTCTTAACGATGGCCCCGGGGTGCTTGCGCAGATGGTGGAGCTGTACCGACAGTTCCGCTGTTCGATTGTGGCTATTCAGGAAGTGCCCAAGGCTGAAGTGCACAAGTACGGTGTGATTGCCGGTGAGAGCCTTAAGGAGGGCATTTACCGCGTGGATCGTATGGTTGAGAAGCCCTCAGCGGAGGATGCGCCGTCGAATCTGGCGATCATCGGCCGCTATATTCTGACGCCGGACATATTCGATATTCTTCGCGAAACCCCACCGGGGGCCAATGGCGAGGTGCAGCTTACCGATGCGCTGCAGACCCAGGCGCAGCGCGGCTGCGTTATGGCCTTCAAGTTCGCCGGCAGGCGTTTTGATTGCGGGAGTGTGCCGGGGTTTGTAGAGGCGACCGATTACGTCTATAAAAATCATTACCTGAAGGGGAGTTAAGGTCGCCGATGAGTGAGATCACCTGTTTTAAGGCCTACGACGTCCGTGGCCGCATTCCGGATCAGCTCAACGAGGATGTAGCACGGCGCATTGGCCGCGCCTATGCGCAGGCAATTGCCCCGGAGCGGGTGGTGGTCGGGCATGACATCCGTCTTAGTAGCCCCGCCATCAAGGCGGCGCTCTGCGATGGGCTCATGGAGCAGGGGGTGGATGTCTACGATATCGGCCTGTGCGGCACGGAGGAAATATACTTCGCAACAAGTCACGCGGGCATGGATGGCGGTATTGTCGTCACCGCAAGCCACAATCCCAAAGATTACAATGGCATGAAATTTGTGCGCGAGGGGTCCCGCCCAATCTCTGGCGATACAGGGCTCTTCGATATCAAGGCCCTGGCGGAGAAGAACAGCTTCAAGGCGGCCGCGCAGCGCGGCACCAAACAGGATTTTGATACGAGCGAGGCCTACGCGGCGCATCTTCTGAGCTACATTGACCTCCCCGCCCTGAAGCCCCTCACTATTGTGGTGAATGCGGGCAATGGTGGTGCCGGGAACGTTATCGACCGCCTCGAGGGTCGCCTGCCCTTCAAGTTTATCAAGCTGCACCATGAACCCGATGGCAACTTTCCTCACGGGGTGCCGAATCCCCTGCTGGAGGAAAATCGCGCCGTCACCATCGCCGCGGTACGTGAGCACGGCGCCGATATGGGTATTGCCTGGGATGGTGACTTCGATCGCTGTTTCTTTTTTGACGCGCAGGGCCGTTTTATTGAGGGTTACTACCTTGTGGGGCTGCTCGCCGAGGCGTTCCTCAAGGGTCATCCCGGTGCCGCCGTAGTGCATGATCCGCGACTGACCTGGAACACAGTGGATGTGGTCAAGCAGTTTGGTGGCAATGCGATCCAGAGCAAGACCGGACATGCTTTCATCAAAGAGCGCATGCGCGCAGAGAACGCCATCTACGGTGGCGAAATGAGCGCCCATCACTACTTCCGCGATTTCGCCTACTGCGATAGCGGCATGATCCCCTGGCTGCTGGTGGCCGGCCTGATCAGTGATCGCGGGCAGTCACTCGCCGAACTGGTCGAGGAGCGAATGGCTGCGTACCCATGTAGCGGTGAAATCAATCGTTCCATAGCGGACCCGGCGGCGACTATGGCCCTGGTGGAGGAGCGTTACACCCCGGGGGCGGAGCGCGTGGAGCATGTGGATGGACTCAGCGTCAGTTTCGCTGACTGGCGCTTTAACCTGCGCTGCTCGAACACCGAGCCCGTGGTCCGTCTGAACGTGGAGTCCCGCGCTGACACGGCCCTAATGGAGGCACGTACGAGCGAGCTCCTGGCGCTTATCGACCGCGCCTGAGCGCGCGCATCAGGTCTGCGCCCTACGCCAGCGCGCCAGGTGCCGCCGGGTGCCGGGGTCGAGAGCGTTTTCAGCCATGGCGACACCGCCAGCTTGCGTAGGAACACCCTCTGCCATTGCCGCCTGTATCTGGCCGCTGACATCCTTGCCCAACTCCACGCCCCACTGATCGAAGGCATTGATGCCGAGCAGTTGCGCATTGAGGAATGTGCGGTGTTCCCAGAAAGCCAGCAGTGCACCCAGCGTTGCCGCATCCAGCTCCCTGAAGCTGAGCAGTGAGTGCACCCGGTTGCCGGGCATCGCCAGGTGTGGCGCCAGGCGTGTTGCTTCTTCCTCTGATTCGCCGCGCTCGAGCAGGTCGCAGCGAGCCTGTGCCTCGCTGCGACCATTCATGAATACACTGCTCTGGGCCAGGCAGTGCGCGACCAGTCGTGCGTGCTGCGCTGAATCGCCGTTACCGGCGTGCAGCGGTAGCAGCAGTTCCATGGGGCACAACTGCGTGCCCTGGTGTAGCATCTGGTGGAATGAATGTTGTCCGATGGTGCCTGCTGAACCCCAGAGTATCGGCGCGCTGTGATAGCTCAGCCTGCGCCCCGCAGCATCCACACCCTTGCCATTGCTCTCCATGACCAGTTGCTGGAGATAGTCGGGCAATTGGCGCAGGCGGTGGCAGTAGGGCAATACTGCCAGCGCGCCGGCACCGAGGAAATGGTTGTTCCAGCAGTCGATGAGTGCGCCCAGCATAGGCAGATTCTGCGCCGGTTCGGCTTCGGCTACGTGCCGGTCCATGGCGGCCGCACCGCCCAGTAGCGCCTCGAATTGCTCCCAGCCGGTGGCCAGCGCAATAGCCATTCCCACTGCGGACCACAGTGAGTAGCGCCCGCCGACCCAGTCCCACATGGGCAGGCAGTTGCTGTCCGGAATACCGAATTCCGCCGCCGCTTTGAGGTTGCTGCTGACCGCGAGAAAATGCTGCGCTATCGCCTCTTCGCCGGCGCCATTGGCGCGCAGCCAGGCGCGCGCCGCCTCGGCGTTTACCCGGGTTTCCTCCGTGCGAAAGGACTTCGAACAGATGATGAACAGGGTGCTGGCGGGATCCAGCGCTGCGAGGCAGTCATGCAGGTCGCTAGGGTCAACGTTGGACACAAAATGACAGCGCAGCGGCGCTCCCTGCTGCTGCAATGCCTGTGATACGAGGCGCGGTCCGAGATCGGAACCACCGATACCAATGTTCACGACATCCTGGATACGCTCTCCGCGAAAACCGCGGTGTTCGCCACTGCGCAGGCGCAGGGTCCAGTCGCGCATAGAGGCGCGCGCCGCGTCTACCTCGGGGTGCTGTCCGGTCTCACCGCGCAGGGCGCTGTGGAGTGCCGGACGGCGTTCGGTGCCGTTGACCATCGCACCCCCCAGCAGCGCATCTATGGCAGTGGGCAGCTGTGCTTCCTCGGCTAGTTGCAGGAGTCGTGACAGGGTGTGCTCATCGAGGCGTTGACGTGAAAAATCCAGTTCCAGACCGCAGGCCCCCGCCACAAAACGCTCACTGCGCTGTGGATCTGTGCTGAAGAGTCCGGGTAGATCGATGTTGAGCATGTCCTGTGCATGCGTGCGCAAGGTGTCGGCTATCGCTGTATGAAGAGGCAGTGTTGGCAAGAGCGGGCTTCCTGAATAAAGATCGGTTGCCGCAGTATAGGGAGCGGCATGAGCCGCCACAAACAGACGATCAGTGGTCGCGTTTTACCGCCCGATGGGCCAGCGTCTCGAGCGCCAGACGCGCCTCGGAGGCGGGCAGGACGGCGAAGGACTGCAGTGCGGCGTCCCGGCATCGCTCGGCCGCGTTGCGTGTGTAGTCCAGACTGCCGCAGGCGCGAACAGCCTCCAGAATGGCAGGAAGCTGGTCCTTGTTCTTGCTTTCAATCGCCGCCCGCACCAGCGACGCTTGCGCCGTAGTGCCCTCGCGCATGACGTGAATAAGGGGTAGGGTTGGCTTGCCCTCCGCCAGATCATCACCCACGTTTTTGCCGGTGAGCGCGGGGTTGCCCTCATAGTCGAGAAGATCGTCCACCAGTTGGAAGGCAATTCCGAGA
>JBLIIW010000257.1:0-4124 GCA_047635315.1 Halieaceae bacterium
GCACAATGAGGATCCGTACAAACCAAGCCATGGAGAAGAACGGTTTAGCGGGCAGAGTATCGACGCGCTGGGTGGCGCCTCAGGGTCCCTGGTCGCCATCGGTGCCTATGCTGCGCACTCGCAGGTAGCGCACGTGGCCACTGACGGGTTCAAAGGTCAGCGGCGATGCAGTGACAACGCGGTCCAGAAGCGACGGAGCTGTGTCTGTCCGTACGAATACTGTCCCCGAGAAACACCTGCATTCCAACTTCCACCGGGAGGTTGCTGCCAGAGCTGCGCGCGACCCTGGCCGCAGCATAAAGCGAACCGACCGTCGCGGGCACCGCACTATTGACGATCCAGTCCATCCGCACGCGGCGGCGGGTGCCGGGCCGCATGTGCTTCTGATCTTCTATGTTGTTAATTCTGCGCAGTTGTTCAAAGCGTACTGCGCTATCCAGATGTTTCTCGCTGAAGTTCCAGAGGTTGTCACCGGGCACGACCGTGTATATCCACTCGCTAGCTGTGCTCGAAAGGGGAATCGACAAGCAGATCAATAGCAGCAAGCGGGAAGTGGGAAGTGGGGTGCATCAGGGCGTCCAGCATCGTCTTGGTCCCGGCAACATTTACTTTATTTATTGCTCTCGCCGCAGCGTGTTCACGGATTCCGCGTCCAGCAGGCTTAAGGGTGCGGCATCGACCCCTACAGCATTGTCTGACGGTATAGGGGCATCGGCCTGTACTACAGCCATTCTAATCCTGGGGTCAGCGCAAATCAGCTCATTCTTTAGTCTCCTTGCGGGCGCTAGCACCACACTGCAGCCGGCAAAGCGTGGGTCAGATGCGGCGCTAACCTGGCCGTTGGGCTGCACCCATATGAGCTGCACGTTGCCAAATGCAAAATAGTGAGGTTTAACAAGGTACCCGCGCCGTTCCAGTGCAGTGATGGTCTCGGGCGGCAGCGGGGTAGAGGGGGAATAGCTTATTACCTTGTCCGGCACAAGCTGGTGATGAACCCTGGGCACGGCCTGGGCTGTATCCGCGCGCATGCCAAATTCAATGATATTCGTGATGGTCTGATAAACGGTGGTAAAAATGGTTGATCCGCCCATAGCGCCAAGCACCATGGCAACGTGTCCGTCGCGTAGCAGAATCGTCGGCGCCATGGATGACAGCATTCGTTTTCCTGCTGCGATGGCATTGGACTCATCGCCGACTACCCCATAATAGTTGGGTTTTCCGGGCGCTGCCGAGAAGTCGTCCATTTCGTTATTTAGCAGGAATCCAGCCCCTTTTACCACAACGCCGGAGCCGAAATCCGTGTTGAGCGTGTAGGTATTCGAGACGGCGTTGCCGTCGCTGTCCAGGATTGAGAAATGCGTGGTATGCGTCGGTTCCAGGCCACCCGACACACTATTCATGGTGGAGGGCACCAGGGGATTTACCTCGTCCGCACGGCGCTGGATATAACTTTCCTCAAGAAGTTCGCCAAGGGGCAGATCGACAAAATCCGGATCGCCAAGGTAGCGGGCGCGATCGGCAAAGATGCGTTTTTCTATCTCTGCCTTGAGGTGGATGAACTGGGGTGAGTTGTGCGCCAACCCGGCAAAATCCGCGCTCAGCATATCCTTCATTTTCAGGTACTGGATAATGGCAAAGCCGCCGGAGCTTGGCGGGGGCGCTGTGAGTAGTTCGAACTGACGCCACTTTGTCAGCAACGGCTGTCGCCAGCGGGGCTCGTAGCTGGCGATATCTTTAGCCGTCAGCAGGCCGTTTCCGCGGCGCATTTCTGCCACCAGTAATTTGGCGGTCGCTCCTCGATAAAAGCCACGGCGGCCCTGTTTCGCGATGCGTGTCAGGGTTGCCGCAAGTTCTGGTTGTCTAAAGATCTGGTCTGCCTGGGCCGCGCCGAAGTAGTCGAGAAAGTTGGTGTGTTCGGCGAGTCGCGGGCGGGCGTCATCTATGGCCTGGATAAACCACGGTTCCGGGGAAAAACCCAGTTCTGCGAGATCGATCGCGGGTTGCAGGAGCGCGGCCCAGGGTAGGGTTCCATAGCGTTCGTGTGCGGCCCACAGGCCCGCAACGGTTCCCGGGGTGCCAACGGCTCGATGCCCGGTCAGACTGGCCCCGGCCAGTACCTCGCCGCGCTCATCAAGGTACATGTCCCGGTGGGCAGCAGCCGGTGCGGTCTCACGATAGTCGAGAAAGCTCGGCTTGCCGTCGACGTACAGGGTCATGAAGCCGCCTCCGCCGATATTGCCCGCATCGGGGAGTGTTACCGCCAGTACGAAGGCTACCGCCGTAGCCGCATCTACCGCATTGCCGCCGTTATTCAGCACCGACACGGCAGCGCGCGTGGCATGTGGCTCAGGTGTGGCGATCGCGGCACTATTTTTGCTCGCAGCTGCCAGGGGATGAGCAACAACGAGCAGGCAGCTAAACACCACGAGCGCACTGATTTTCTGTACCGGGAGAGCCCGCTTGCAGGCGCTCATAATTATTCTCCTTATCGCTATGCCTATCCACGATCTGAACCGCTAAAATGCAGGGATCGCGGGCGGCACGCTCACAGTCTGAGCCACAACCATGAGGCACAGCGGCCATCGCTAAACCCCAGAGATGATATTCGTGTATATAGCCCGCCCAAGCAAGTTGCCGTCTGGTTTCGCAGTAGGTGTTCAGTGATGCAGTCCCAGGATCTTGAGGTACTCAAGGCCGCCAGAGCGGCCTTGCAAACGGGGCAGACGAGCTGGCTTGGCACCGTGGTAGCGGTGCATGGATCTTCGCCGCGGCCGGCCGGGTCGATGGTGCTGTTTCTGCCCCCAAACCGACAGAAGGGCTCTCTTTCCGGTGGCTGTGTGGAGGAGGAACTACTGGCCAGTATCGCCGCAGGCGAGCTGGATGACAGGACGCCACATTTACTGAACTACGGTGTCAGTGCACAGGAAAATGCTCGCCTGGGTCTGCCCTGCGGAGGGCATCTGGATGTCTTCCTGCAAGCGCTGGTCCCGGAGCGCGACGGCCCTTGGGTGAATGCCGTTCTCGATGGGCTCACGCGGCGCGAGTGTGTGCGCCGCGTCGTTGATCGCGCCAGTGGCCAAACGCGGAGCGAATCACTGCCGCGCTTTCAGGCGCTGGAATTTACTGATCAACAGCTCCGGCAGTGTTTTGGTCCGCGACAGCGCCTGCTGTTGGTGGGCGCGGGTCAGCTGGCGGCGAGTGTGGCAGAGCTGGCGCTCGCTCTGGACTACGATGTGCTGGTTTGCGACCCCCGCGAGGAGGCACGTGCGGACTGGTCCGGGCCGGATGTGCCGCTGATCGGTCGCATGCCGGACGATGCCGTGCGTGAGCATGCGGATGATCCGCAATCGCTGGTGATTACCCTGACGCACGATCCGCGCATTGACGACATGGCGTTGATGGAGGCGCTCGAATCCCGAGCCTGGTATGTGGGCGCGCTGGGGTCGCTGAAAACCACCGCTGCGCGTCGCGCGCGTCTGTCGCTGCTGGGCTTGCCTGAGGAGGCCATTAATCGTCTGCACGCACCGGTTGGCCTCGATATCGGCAGCAAAACACCCCCGGAAATTGCCGTATCCATACTCGCCGAGCTAACCCGCTTGCAACGCCGGGGCCAGTGAGTCCTCTCAGGATTGGCCCCGGATCGTGTCATAAGCGTCCAGCGCTGCCCGACGGGCGCTCCGGTGATCGACTATAGGCTGTGGATAGTCTGTGCCAAGATTGATGCGGGCCTCCTTGAGGACGCCCGGGGGTGCTTCCCAGGGTTTATGCAGGTATTTGTTGGGAAGCTTCGCAATTTCGGGCACCCAGCGCCGCACATAAACGCCGTCCTTATCAAACTTTTCTCCCTGGGCAACCGGATTAAATATACGGAAGTAGGGCGCCGCATCGGCCCCACTACCCGCCACCCACTGCCAGCTGCAACTGTTGCTGGCCAGATCAGCATCAACGAGCGTGTCCCAGAACCAGTTAGCTCCCTCGCGCCAGTGCTGCAATAGATACTTGCAGAGAAACGATGCTACAACCATACGCACCCGGTTGTGCATGCAGCCGGTCTGCCAAAGCTCGCGCATCCCCGCGTCAACAATCGGGTAGCCGGTCTGGCCCTGCTGCCAGCTTTTGAGTGC
>JBLIIW010000258.1:0-4088 GCA_047635315.1 Halieaceae bacterium
GATGGATCATGAGTCGATCATTGTGATGATTGTGATGATTGTGATGATTGTGATGATTGTGATGATTGTGTCGGTCGTGAAATGGCAGTGCAATGATATTATTCAGGCCAATGAGCATTGCGAGAGCCGCGATATCAAGCGGTACGCGATTGACTACATGACGAGCTCAAGCAATCTAACGGTAAACGGAAGGAGCAGAAATTGGTTCAATTTACCCTGAACGGACAGGCGGTAGAAACGGACTGGGCAGACGATACGCCGTTACTTTGGGTTGTACGTGATGCATTTAAACTCAAGGGATCGAAATTCGGTTGTGGTGCCGGTTTGTGCGGGGCGTGCACGATGCACGTTGATGGTGTTGCTACCCGCACATGCATCCTGGCGCTGGCGGCCGTCGCCGGAAAGTCGGTTACCACTATCGAAGGGCTTGGGCAGCCGGGCAATCTGCATCCACTGCAGCAGCGGTGGGTGGAACTGGGTGTGCCGCAGTGCGGTTACTGTCAGTCCGGCCAGATCATGAGTGCCGCGGCATTTATCGCCGACAATCCCGCGCCGACGGCTCAAGAGCTGGACGCCGCGATGGCTGGCAATCTGTGTCGCTGTGGGTGCTATCCATCGATCAAGCGCGCCATTATGGATGTCGCCGCCAGCTCGGGTGCAGTCGCTTACTACGATCCTGAGACCAATCCAGCTAATGCTGCCGAGCAGGCGGAATTATGAGCACAGTAGATAAATCTCGGCGCATTTTTCTCAAGCTCGCCGGTGTTACCGGAGGGGGGCTCGTGCTTGGTGTTTCACTGACGGGATGCGGCGGCGACTCCCTGCCATTTACCGCGGAACAGGGCGCTCTGGCGCCGGACACCTTTTTGCAGATTACGCCGGACAATCAGATACGCTTTTACCTGCCTCAGGATGAAATGGGGCAGGGACTCTATATGGGTCTGGCGACTCTGGTCGCCGAGGAACTTGGTGTGACTCCGGAAAGCATCGACGTGCGGCTTGCTAGCAGGAACATCACGGGAAACAGCGCCAGTATGGCCAAGCAGTACTATCCTGTACGCCAGTCTGCTGCGAATGCCCGAGCGCTCTTACTGCAGGCTGCAGCACTGGAACTTGGTGTACCGGAAAGCGACCTGCGCGCCGAGAACGGCCAGATCAGCTTCGCGACCGGAGACAGGACTTATGGCGACTTCGCAGCCGCGGCGTCGGCATTAACGCTGGAGGAGGATGCGCCCCTCAAGAACCGAGCGGACTTCAAGTACATTGGTTCGGAGCTCCCGCGAATCGATGCGCTGGCCAAATCCACCGGTACGGCAACCTTTGCTATTGATATTGAATTGCCCGAGATGCGCCGCGCTGTGGTGCTGCGCTGCCCAGTGCCTGGCGGCACGCTGGAGAGTTTTTCGGCTGACAAGGCGACTCGAATGCCGGGTGTTGAGCACATACTCGCTATAGACAGCGGTGTGGCGGTGGTCGCCCGCTCCTTCTGGGAAGCCAGGAAGGCCGCGGAGCAAGTCGATGTCCGGTGGCAGTTGCCGGAATTGAGCAACGTTTCTTCGGAGATGATTTACCGGGATTACCAGGAGCTCATGGCTAATGACGATTACGATGAGGCGGAGAGTTCCGGTGCCGGACGAGCGGGCCTCGAAGGCGCGGCACGCGTTCACCGGGCGCAATACTGGGCTCCCTTCCTGAGCCACTCCCCCATGGAGCCAATGAATGCAGTCGTGCGCGTTGCCGATGGTCTCTGTGAGGTATGGGCGGGCAGCCAGGCACCGCAGGTGCTGCACGGCGTGGCCGTCCTGCACAGCGGCGTCGAGCCGGAGAACGTGCGTATTTACAATCAGTTTATGGGTGGCGGGTTCGGTCGACGTACCATGACAGGCCATGTTGTAGAGGCAACGCAGCTCGCGGTTGCCACGGGCAAGCCCATCCAGGTGGTCTGGACGCGAGAGGACGATCTCGCTCACGGTTTTCATCGCCCCGCCTCCCTGATGAACTTGGAGGCGAGCATCACGGATGACGGTTTGATGGATACCTGGTACGTCAAGCGTGTGGGCGCCAACGTTGGGCCAAATACCCTGGAGGAGCTTCTCCCGGGGCTGTTGCCGGGATGGGCCTCTGGATCCGCCGATTGGCTTTCGGGCCTGGGCTATAAGGCCCTGGATGGCTGGTTCGTCGATCCCACCAGCGTGGAAGGCTTTGCCGAGGACTATGACTGGCCTAACAAGGAAGTGCGTCATGCCACGAAAAATCATGGCGTGCGGGTCACATTCTGGCGCTCGGTCGGTCATTCATTCAGCGCGTTTGCCAAGGAATCCATGGTTGATGAACTGGCACATGTGGCGGCGCTTGATCCGCTGGAGATGCGCCTGGCCAATACGCAGAATAATCCACGCCTGCGCGGTGTTATAGAGCGGCTTGGCGACGCATGGCGCCGCGGACCCTCGCAGCCGGGGCGGGCGATGGGCATGGCCGCGCATCAATCCTTTAACACCTATGTGGCACAGCTAGCGGAAGTGTCTGTTGTGGATGGCGAGATACGTGTCCACAAAGTTACCTGTGCTGTGGACTGCGGACAGGTAGTGAACCCGGTGATCGTTCGCGACCAGATGGCAGGTGCAATCATCTTTGGACTTACGGCCGCCCTCTATGGTGAAGTCACCATAGAGGGCGGAGCAGTGGTCCAGAGCAATTTCCATGATTATCCACTGCTGCGTATTGGCGCGGCTCCGGAGGTCGACGTCATTATCATCGACAGCGCTGAGGATCCCACCGGCGTCGGTGAGCCTGGATTACCCCCGATAGCTCCGGCGGTGGCTAATGCAGTGTTTGCCGCTACAGGGGAGCGCTTGCGCAGCTTGCCTTTACGACCCGGTGTTGCCTGAGTATTTACAGCGCCTGCAGGCAGCCCGATGGGGAGCAGGTGTTTGTTGCACCGGGCAAGCAAACACATAGTTAGCTGCCCATAGAAAACCGGCGAAACACCCTGACAGCAAGCCAGCCGACCAGCCCGGTGTATATCAGAATCAGCAGCAACGGCAGCCCCGTCGCGCGCATAACGGTGGCGACAGGTGTTTCGACAAACTCCGGACGTGGCAGCCTGGACAGTTCATCGGCGCTCAGGCGTCGGCCCGCAATCAGTGGTACCTCTACCGCCTTAAACCACGTTCGGCGCAGATCGTGCGCATCTTTCTCAAATCGGCGCTGCCGTTGCAGGCCCGTACCGGCAAGTGCTGCTAATGCTCGCTGGGTAAGGCTGGCGGGTGACAGATACGCCAGGGCGCTCGCCACGCGCTGCTGGGCCTCCAGTTTTGCCTCAAACGCCTGGGTGATCGGTGCGGTCGCTGCCTCGACCTGCTGCTGTACCAGCACAAATGTTTTGACGAAAGGCGCGACCGAGCTGTTGGTCACCGCCTCGATTTCGGGATGATCCATCAGATATCCCTTTAGTAGCTGCTGACCATTGGCGTTCGCTTCGTTTTCTACGGCCCTGGCAGTGGTGATGTATTCCATCCTTGACGGCGTGGGATTAAGCGTCTGGGCGGTGATGCTGACCACGGCCGGAAGTAGCAGCGTAATTGTCACCCACGCAATGAGCAGCACCAGCGCGTTGTTGTCAGAACCGCGATTTCGCGCCGCTACAAGCGCCGCCAAACTGGCCCAGAAAGCAGCGTAGATCACTACGACTCCCGACCACATCAGGAGCCGGGGCCAGGCCTGTGGTGACGCAGGTTCGGGCGCCAACGTTGCCCAGCCTAATAAGGTTCCAGCGACTACCGCGGTCGTCACTATCGCTGATCGCAATCCGATTCGGGCCCAGGCAACCTGGCCTGCGGTTACCGGCTGAGCCAACAGAAGCCCTAAAGCCCCGGACTCCCGATCTGCGGACAACACGCTGTATGTCAAACCGAGAATCAGCAGTGGCATCAGGTAAACCACCACAAAAGCCAGATCAAAGCGTCCCAGTGCCAGCTGTGCGGGATTATCTACCTCGTAGAACCGAAACATATCGTCGGCCCGACCCATGGCGCTGATTTCAGCCTTCCGCGGGCGTAGATCAGCGCTGCCAATACCCAGCTCAGACA
>JBLIIW010000259.1:0-4071 GCA_047635315.1 Halieaceae bacterium
CTTCGGCGACCTGCATATTCACACGGGCTTTTCCTACGACGCCCTGCCCCTGGGTATCAAGACTACGCCGGCGGACGCCTATCGCTTCGCAAAGGGTAAGCCACTGGCAGTACCCCCCTTCGATGAGAAGGGTGCACCGCAGTCGGTGATGCAGTTGCGGACGCCGCTGGACTTCGCTGCGGTCACCGACCACGCGGAATTTTTTGGCGAGTTCGCCCTCTGTACCGACGTCGCTAGCGCCGTCTATGACGCGCCGAGCTGCGCGGCGCTGCGGGGCGAGGAGCAGGACAGTATTTTTGCCTACGTTCGCATCGTCCTGAGCGAGGAGCCCAAGCGTATTGTGGAACTCTGTGGTCAAGACGGGGCGGCCTGCCGTGCGGCGTCCGTCTCTCCCTGGCGAGACACGCAGGACATGGCAGAGGCCGCCTACGATCGCTCTTCAGCCTGTGAATTCACGTCCTTTATCGCTTACGAGCACACGGGTACGCCCAACGCCAACAACGCCCACCGCAACGTGATCTTCCGCAACAGCACGGTGCCGGAACAGGCGACCTCCTATGTTGAGGCGCCGACAGGCCCGGAACTCTGGGCCCAGCTCACGAAGTACTGCCTTGAAGGTTTACCGGGCTGTGACGTACTGGCGATTCCGCACAACTCGAATATCAGTGCTGGAGCGATGTTCGCAGCCTATGCCCGCACTGACGCTTCGACGGCTGCGCAGCGCGCGGCGCTGCGCAACGTCATGGAACCGATAGTCGAAATCTTCCAGCACAAGGGAAACTCGGAGTGTTTCAACGGTATGCCGGGTATCTTCGGGGCCCCCGATGAGCTCTGTAACGAAGAGCAGGTTGTCTCCCTTGGCGAGAAATTCGACCGCGACGGGGTCGCTCATCTCGTCGAGTTCTGCGAGGAGGACGAGGTAGGTAAACGCGGATTCTCGCGCTTTGGCTGCATTTCCAAGAACGACTTTTTCCGCAGCGTTCTGCTCACGGGCCTGCAGGACGAGGCCGCCATCGGTGTTAACTCCTACCGGCTCGGCGTTATCGCCTCCACGGATACGCACACCTCTGTGTCCGGCGCCACCGATGAGAAAAGCTACCAGGGACACCTGGTGAATGAGGCCACGCTGACCGAGCGCCTGACACCATCGCCCTGGTCACCGCAACTGCTGGACGGCAATCCCGGTGGCCTCGCCGGCGTCTGGGCCGTCGAGAATTCCCGCGATGCGCTGTTTAATGCCATGGAGCAACGCGAGGTTTTCGGCACCTCCGGCACGCGCATACGCCCGCGCATGTTCGCTGGCTGGGAGTTTGCCGACAATGCCTGTGAGCTCGATGATATCGCCGCCCACGGATACCAGCACGGGGTGCCCATGGGAAGCGATATGACGGCAGCGCCTCCGGGTGGCAAAGCGCGCTTCCTGCTCACGGCTGGGCGCGACCCCAACGCGGCGCCATTGCAGAAACTGCAGCTCATCAAGGGCTGGGTCGACGGTGAGGGCAACCCCCACTACAAGGTCGTGGACGTTGCCGGTGCGGGAAATACCGCGGGATCCGTCGATCTAGCGACTGGCCAGTGGAGCGGCGGCGGGGCTGCATCGCTGTGCGCGGTATTTGAGGACGCGGAATTTGACTCGGCCCAATCCGCTTACTACTACCTGCGTGCGGTCGAGATTCCCACCCTGCGCTGGAGCTGGGCGCAGTGTGTTGCGCTGCCGGCGGAGGCGCGCCCGGCGCAGTGCGAGAACGATGCACCAAAGACCATTCAGGAAATGGCCTGGTCATCACCCATTTGGTATTCGCCCATCGGTCATGGTGGGAATTGACCGGGCGACGCTGAGCTCAGCATCAGGTCCTGCTGCTATGCTCACGTCACAGAAATTAACATCGCTGCGGCGACAACGGTGAAGGAGACTACTTGATGCCAAGTTACATGGCCTTTTGTGAAGACAACCCGGGCTCGGGACCATTGCGCGAAGCGCATAGGGTAGAACACCTGGCCTACATTGAATCCATTCTGGATTCGATTCAGGTGGCCGGACCCTTGTGGGAAAATGAAGGCGAGAACGTTGATGCAAGCACCATCATCTATCGAACGGACTCCCTGGACGATGCGAAGCAACTTCTGGAAGCTGACCCGAACCACAAAGCGGGTATTTACGCCTCTGTGCGCTGGTTCAAAATCTATCCCGCCGCAGGCGAGTGGGTAGGCGGCAAGAACTGGTAGCCATAACCTGAAAGCACCGGGCTGAATAACCGAGAACACCCCCGCAAAACCCACACCGCACTTCGAGCCTTAATCATTCGGGGTTGGTATCTTTGAAGTCGTTCGGGCCCTATTTGTGGGAGAGCCCCAGGCAGTCCGGAGATTCAACATGCCGGCATGAGCCGTGAGGGCAGCGGCGGACGTCTTCCAGCAAACGTCGGGCTGTAATTCGCCTCAAGGTAATCCAGTATCACTGCCTCGTTCTCGCCCAGCGGCCACAATCCCTGCTTATCCTGCATCCATCGAATCATCCTCAGCCAGCCATCGCGCGTAGCACGGTTCTGGGTTATCAGTTGCGCTGAATGGCACACGGTGCATTGGATCTTGACTACATCGAATCCGAAATCGATATTAAGCCCAGAGGCGCCGTCCACTTCCACGGCGTGTGCATTGGCGGCCAGAAGCAGCACGCCAATATTGCGCAGGACGTTTTTCAAGTCACCTGTACCGCTAAGCGATGGCAGGCGTTATTCAGATAGCCGCGGGGATTCCAGCCAGGCAAAATCATCGGCTGCGCGCGTCCTGCGCTATCCGTGGCACGCGCCCACACTTCGTAGTAACCGGGCTGGCTAAACTCTACGGTGGCCGAAAAGTGCTGCCAGGCCAGGCGGTTGGCCGGCGCGGTCAATCCCGCCGGCTGCCAGGTCTGACCAAAATCAGTAGAGACATCCACCCGATCAACCTGCAGGTCCCCAGCCCAGGCGTGCCCGCGCAAAGGCATTGGTTCGGCCCTCCCCACGCGCTCCCCTGAGATCGGAGATGTAATCAACGATTTCACCGGCATCGATTCGATAATGCACATCGCGTCATCGGGTACTGCTGTACCGGGCGCCACCGGTTCACAGGGAACCCGATAGGACTGCCCGCCCATCTTCGGCCCGTCGTGAATCTGGCTGCGCACCGTGATGCGCTTCAACCACTTGCCCGAAACGGAAGCGGGCCAACCGCCTACGACCAGCCGCAGGGGATGCCCGTGTAGCCGCGGTATCGGCGCGTCGTTCATGGCCCAGGCGATCAGTGTCTCGTCTTCAAGCGCCTTGCTCATAGGCGCACCGCGACTGATAGGGATTTTCCCGGGGTCGCCGGACAGGTGTGTGTCGGCACCGAAGTAACCAATATAGACTGCGTCGTCCCTAATACCCACAAACTCCAGTACGTCACGCAAACGGACTCCGGTCCAGCGCGCGCAACCCACGGCGCCATTCCTCCACTGGTTACCGGGAACCGGCGGATAGAACTCACTGCGGCCGTTACCACCGCACTCGAGCGTGAGTTGGTAGCTGTAATGTGCGAATTGTTTCTTTAGCTGCGCCAGCGTGAAGCTGACACTGCGCGTGGCAGACTCACCATCAATGGTCAGCGTCCATGTGTCGAGGTCAACCTCCATGGGCGGCGCGCCGTTATTACGCACGAACAGCCGGGATGCGGGGGTGATTGCGTCATCGAGCAGATGAGCAGTAGCTTCGGCGTTAATCGGGCGGTCGTTGAGCAATCGAAGACCGGGGTCTTTGCCCGCAAGAAGTGCCGGGCTGGCATCGTCGGCGCGCGCCGAGGGGAAAAAGATTGCGCCGGATTCCCCGGAGGGTATGCTCCCTGCAGCCTGGGCGACAACCGCGCCCCCGAGCAAGTGCAGAAATCTTCGCCGCCCGAGCGCCACAGGCTCAAACATACCAAGCGGATCGCGGTCGGGTCCCTCATCACTTACATGCTTATCCAAACCCACTCTCAAAGTCACTGAACATTCTGGCGGCGCTTGCCCAGGGCCTGCGGCGCAACACCCCAGGGTTTCTCTGCCTCACCGAGGCG
>JBLIIW010000260.1:0-4056 GCA_047635315.1 Halieaceae bacterium
CGCTGGGGGCGTCGTCGTCAAAGAAGGCGCCGAAGCGCGCCCAGATAAGGCTCGCGCCGCCTGGGCCTCTAAAAATACTTTTGGACTGGCTATAAAAACGCGGTTGTTCATCATCCGGAAAAGCGTTGACATCGACCACTGTCAGCGCCTGCCAGTCCTCGGCCATGCCCGGGGCAGCAGTGCCGATAGCCAAAATTGCGCCCAGCAGCATAGCGCAGGCTCGTTTGGGCTCTCTCTTGGACTTCACTACCGATTTAGCTGCTGGCATGGCGGTTCACCGTTCCTTACCCAGATCAACGTTGAGTATATCGTGAAGCCACTTCGCGCCGCCAAGCACTGCCGGCGGTCTTCTTTTTGCCCGCGCACGCGTCAACAGGGGTTTTTGGGTCCTGTCGTTTGCATAGCGCTTGCAGCCCGGGGGGAACTCTACCTATTATCACTGTCCTTATCGCCGATCGGATTGCGCGTACATGAAACTCATTACCGCTATTATCAAGCCCTTCAAACTAGATGACGTTCGCGCAGCGCTCGCGGAAGTTGCTGTGCAAGGGATTACCGTCACCGAGGTCAAGGGCTTCGGGCGCCAGAAGGGCCATACGGAGCTGTACCGCGGCGCCGAGTACGTGGTCGACTTTCTGCCCAAGCTCAAGCTTGAGGTTGCCGTGGGCGAGGCGCAGCTTGAGGGGGCGGTGGACGCGATCGTAAGCGCCGCCGATACGGGAAAAATCGGCGACGGCAAGATTTTCGTGTCGACCCTTGACCAGGTGATTCGCATACGCACTCGCGAAACCGGCGAGGATGCGCTTTGACTTGCCGGCGCGTCGGGCTCACTGTCGTCGACTAGCCGGCCATGAGCAGAGGCTCTCACACATCCCGCGCAGCTGAGCCCAGCTAAGAAACCCCGCGCTGAGCGAGATGCTCCTCTAGCGATACGACGGCGTCTGGTAGTTCGCGAATATGCCGGATGATGCCGTGCGGTGCATGCCCCTTGGCATTCGCGACTGCGCTCCACGATTCACCCTCGGCATTAACCCACACCGCGTGCATACCGACGCGCAGCGCCCCCAGTACATCGTGCTCCGGGTTGTCGCCCACATGCAGAACCTCCCCAGGGGAGGCCCCGGTGCATTCGAGGGCCGCGTGGAACATGTCCGGCGCGGGTTTGCTGGCCCCGATCTCCTCGGCCAGGAACGCAAAATCGAAGTGTTCGCCGGCATCGGTCTTGTAGACATCGGCATTGCCATTGGTGAGGGCGCCGAGGCAGTAGCGATCGGCGAGACTCTCCAGTACTTGTAGCGCTTCTGCGTAGATTTCGACCCGCTGGCGCTCCTCAAGAAACGCGCCAAAGGCACCTTCCGCACCCGCTTGTGCCTCCTGCGGCGTATAGCCGGCCGCGAGCTGCAATTCACTGAGAAGTAATTTACGCATCGCGCTGACGTTATGAGACAGCTCGGGATGGGCCTTCCACAGTTTCTTTTTCAGCGCCCAGAGCGCCTCATGCCCAATGTCCTCCATCACGCCGGGCCGATACTGCGTTAACCAGCGCCGCTGTGCATCCTCCGCGCGCAGCAGGGCCGGCATCACGTCCCAGAGCGTGTTGTCCAGATCGAAGGTGATAACCTTTAAAGCCACGAAATCGCCACCGGTCAGGAGTTACTGCGAGGGCTCCAGAATGATCAGCTTTCTTTGCTGAGCAAACGATCACTGGGCCACTGATTGAAGAGGGGGGCAGCCAGGCAGGCTGCACCCCATCGCGGGGAGGTGCTCAGGGAGACCGCGTCTGCACTTACTCGGTGGGGACAAAGAAGAAGCCGCCCACCTCGTGCCCGGCGCTCTTTATCACTTTGTACTCGGCCTGTTGCGCGAAGCCACTCTCCATCGCCCGCTCGGTGACCTTGCTGTCTATGGCAGCGAATAGCTGCGGGCCAGACATGATCTCCTCGTTGCTCTCCAGTACTTCCAGTACGGCGGCAGCGAATACCGAGTGGTTGGGCGCGCCACTGTCCAGTACGGGCTTGTCGCCGCCCGATGACAGCAGCAGGCGCGAGCGCTTGGCCAGCTTGTAGCGCAGGAAGTCGTCGCTATAGCCTTCCCCGCTGTCCAACATCACATAGTCCGGGGAATCAGAGAGCAGGCCCGCATAACAGGAGTCAGCCATCACCAGAATGCGTTTGGCGGAGAGCCTGCCCAGATGGTTGGTAACGAATTCGTTAGACACCCAGAAGGTGTCTCTGGGCGGCGCATCGGCGTTGACCGGCAGCCAGAATCCGCTCTCGACGTCGCCGGCGGTCACTCTCGCACCGTGACCCGCGTAGTAAATCAGCAGGTTGTCATTCTCCCCGAGCTGATCATTGAGGTCATTGATGGTCTCCATGATCTCAATATTTCCGGCGTTCACGAGCAGCTGTACGACAAAGCCGTATTTCTGCTCCAGCAGCGTTGCAATCTGTCTGGCATCGTTAGCCGGCGTTTCCAGTACTTCGATCTTGCTGTAGTCCTCATTGCCGATAACCACGGCGAAGTATTTGCCGAAATCGATGTCACCGCGAGTCTGCACCTCTGCGCTGCCCGCGGTGCGCGAATAATCCGCCGGTGCTATGGGTGTTCTAAGCTTTGGTATGGACGAGAGCTTCACCTGTTCCGTGGCGCGCTCTTCTTCCAGGGACGCTATCCACAGGCGCAGATCATCGATTTCCTCGTTGAGGTCGCTGACCGTGTCCTGATCGCTCATAGAGGCTTTTTCCGCCTCCAGTCGCTGCAGGCTTTGGTCCAGCCGGTCGATGCGCATGTCTTTCTCGGCCAGCGCGGCTTCAAGTTCTCTTTTGGCCGCCGACTGCATGATGATGTCATCTTCCGGAATACCCCAGGCCTGCCGGTACCAGTTGAGGGCGACGAGACGATCCTTGCTGACACCAAGACCCTGCTCGTAGAGCGTTCCCAGATTGAATTGGGCCCGCGAGTTGCCTTTATTAGCAGCTTTTTCATACCAGATCGCGGCGGCCTCGTAATTGGCTTCGCCCCCGAGTCCGCGCTCGTAGATTTCCCCGACGTTGGTCATGGCTTCTGCGCCGCCGGCCTGCGCCGCAGGCATCCAGATGGTCAGCGCGGTCTTCAGATTCGCGCGATCGTACTCGGTGTATTCGCCCCCGCGTATACGACAGTCAGCCTGCGTCGTGCGCGTGGGGCGCCGCGGGGTCATGAATCGCGCTCCTCCCAGCCGCCGTACTTTGGAGGGCAGTAGACAGTCGACTATCTGCAGGTCGGCAATACGCTGGACGGTCGCTGCATCCTGACCTTCGGCGACCGCCATTGGGGGCGCAGGCGTTACACCGCAGCCCTCTAGCACAATCGCGGCGGCCAGAGCGCTGGCTGCGACGATACTTATTCTTAGATTAGCGATATTCACAGGTACACCTCATCCAGAGTTGCAATAGTCCCATATTAGCCCCTAGAGGCGTCTGTGTCAGAGTCCATTTTTCGCAGCTGCCGGGTGCACACGACAGCTGGTTCTCACGTTGCTGCTCGAGCGGGCGTTCAGGAGGCCATGGATGCGCTCCCCTGGCACCCGTTGCCAGGCGATCGCATGCAATTGCCGGGTAACTAATTCAAAGTGGATTCCCGTTGCTATACTCGATCGCCATTGGCAATACGGCGGCAGGTTCGCGGGGTGGGAGTTCGATAATGCAAAATGACAGAGATGAGGATAAGGATGTCACCAGGATTCAGACCCCTGACGCCAAGGCCCCGAAACCTGCGGAGGACACTGACGCTGCCCTGACGCGGGTGATGCCGCGCAACCCGCCCGCCGATTCTCCGGCACAGACCGCATCGACGGAGCCGCCGGTAACGGTAGTTTCGGGCCTGGAGAAAACCGAGGTTCTGGGGCGCGAACAAAAGCGCGACCTGGGTCTTGAGCGGACCGAGGCGCGGGCTGATTTGTTGGCAGCCGATCTGCAGCGGTCGGCAGCCGTCTATCCCGATAGCACCGAGGTGATGCCGGGTGAGGAGAAGGCGGATCCGGGTTTTGAGCGGACCGAGATAATGGATGATGCCGTC
>JBLIIW010000261.1:0-4038 GCA_047635315.1 Halieaceae bacterium
CCTGGTTCAGCTCCTGGACTTTCGACCCGCCATGACTTTCGAGCGCAGCCTCGGCCTGGAGGGCCCGTGATCATCGGAACTGCTGTTTTCGCCTTTATTTTGTCGGCGTCCCTCACCGCCTTGTTTCTTCCCCTGGCGCACAGGTGGGCCTGGCTCGACAGACCCAATGATCGCAGCGCACATCTTGAACACACGCCCAGCTCCGGTGGTTTAGCCGTTGTCCTCGCCCTGTTGAGCGCTCTGGTTCTCTATCTTTGTATAGCTGGGCAGAGCCGCGATCTGACCATACTGTGGATGGGCGGTCTGCTCGCCGCGCTCTGCCTGCTCGGCGCCTGGGATGATCGCGCTCCCTTGCCGGTGCGCTTCCGGTTCTGCGTGTATCTGCTGATTGGCGCCGTGGCGGCGGGGAGCTATTTGCCGCTACAGGGCCTATGGGGGGTATTGGCGCTACTCCCGGCAATGTTGCTGTTTGCCTGGCTGATGAATCTCTATAATTTTATGGACGGGATCGATGGACTCGCGGCCCTGCAGGCCGTGCTGAGCGCGGGGGTTCTGGCGCTGATCGGTTTCCAGGGCGGGGCTCCGCCAGCCTATATCGCTCTGGCCGTCGCAGTGGCGGGCGCCTACGGGGGCTTTCTGCTGTTCAACTGGCCGCCTGCAAAATTGTTTATGGGGGATGCGGGAAGCCTGAGCGCCGGCTTTGCGCTCGGCTGGCTGGGGCTGTGGGGCAGCACCGGGGGCTGGATCCCGGCGACCGCCTGGCTGGTGCTGATGAGTCCCTTTCTGCTCGATACGGGCTTTACGCTGCTGCGGCGTGCGCGGCGCGGTGTGCGCGTGTGGGAGGCGCACAACGAGCACATCTATCAGCGGCTCAGCAGGCGCTGGTCCTCGCATCAACGGGTGGATACGGCACTGCTGCTACTGCAACTTCTATGGCTGGTGCCGTTAGCACTGGCGCACAGCCTGGTTGGTCTGCCCGCTTGGCTGACACTGTTTCTGGCCCTGGCGCCGCAGGCCTTTGCGATAGCCAAGTCTGCGGCTTTCGAGTAAGCTGAGGCGGTAGCCGGCGTGCTCAACTAACAAGCCGGCATGCGCATGACCAGCGCGGAGTGACAGCTAAAGTGAAGAACCCGGCCAACAGTCTGGCAAGCGGGGTGCGTTCATACTTGTACGCGCTTAAAGCAACACTCGCCCGTATGATCGAGATGCCCCGCAACGTCAAACAGGGGATGGTGCTCGCAGCAGATATGGTCTTCGCCACCGTCGCGATGGCTATCGCCTTTGGATACCCCTTTAGCTCCCAGACCAGCATGCCCGGTCTTGTGGAGTTGTTCTGCGCGGCGCTAACCCTCATTGCCTCGGCGCTGATTTTTCTCCGTCTGGGCCTATACCGCGCCATCATTCGCTTTATGGGACAGCAGGCGATTTGGTCCATCATTCAAGCGGTCAGCTACTCCACTTTGGTACTCGGTGCGGCGGTGTTTTTCACGCGCGCGGACGTGCCGCGTTCCATGCCCTTCGTCTACTGGGCGCTCGCCATGTGCAGTATTGGTGGTACGCGCCTGATCGTACGCGCGAACTATCAGACTCGTTTGCGCTCCAGCACCAAGAACGTTCTTATTTATGGCGCGGGGGGCTCCGGACGTCAGTTGCTGACCGCGCTGCACCACGGCGACCAGTACCGGGTGGTTGCATTTATCGATGATGATCCGCGCGCTCAGCACGCGGTGATTAACGGTTTGCAGGTTGTTCGCCCGAAGGATCTCGAGCGTCTTATCGAGGAGCATGCGATCACCCAGGTCCTGCTGGCGATTCCCTCGGCGACACCGGACCGACGTCGGGAGATTATCAACTCCCTGGTGGGCCTGCCCGTGCACGTGCGTACGGTGCCGAAAATCAATGAACTCGTGGATGGTGCTGCAGCAGTCAGCCAGATTCAGGACATTGATCTTGATGATCTGCTGGGCCGCGACCCGGTGCCGCCGCATCCGGAGCTGATTGATCGCTGTATCACCGACAAGGTGGTGATGGTGACCGGCGCGGGTGGCTCCATCGGGGCAGAGCTGTGCCGGCAGATTCTCGAGGCCGGTCCGCGCGAACTGGTGCTGCTTGAAAATTCGGAGTACGCGCTCTATCGCATTGAGCGCGAGATCAAGGAGCTGCAGGCACGTAAGGACACGCACGTGGAAACCGTGTGCCTGCTGGGCTCGGTGCGCGACCAGCGCCGTATGGAGACTATTTTCCGAACGTTCCGGGTGCAGACCGTTTACCACGCGGCCGCCTACAAACACGTCCCAATGGTCGAGCACAATGTTGCTGAAGGCGTTGCCAACAACGTGTTTGGCTCCTGGCACGCGGCCGAGGCCGCGCGTCTGGCCAAGGTAGAAACCTTCGTTCTTGTCTCTACGGACAAGGCCGTACGGCCCACTAATATCATGGGGGCCTCCAAGCGCTTCGCAGAACTTATTCTGCAGGGTCTGGCTCAGGAAGAGGTCGACACGCGTTTTTGTATGGTGCGTTTTGGCAATGTACTGGGGTCTTCCGGATCCGTAGTGCCCTTGTTTCGCGAGCAGATCGAGGCTCACGGGCCGGTGACCGTTACCCACCCGGAAGTATCCCGCTACTTCATGAGTATTCAGGAGGCGGCGCAACTGGTGCTGCAGGCCGGCGCCATGGGCACTGGCGGGGATGTTTTTGTATTGGATATGGGCGAGCCAGTCCGCATTGTTGATCTGGCCAAGCGCATGATCCGTTTGAGTGGTCACGAGGTAGGCGGTGGCCGCGGCGGTCTGAACGCGGTCGATATCGAGTTTATCGGCCTGAGACCTGGTGAGAAGCTTCACGAGGAACTGCTCCTGGGTTCTTCCGTAAGCGGCACCGGGCACCCGATGATCATGCGCGCCGAAGAGGAGTGCCTGTCGCACGGCCAGGTCGGCATCGCACTGCAGAAACTGATGGTGCACTGCGAGTCCATGGATTGCCAGGGCATCACGCACGTACTCCGCGAAGCCGTAAACGGCTTTGCCAACCACGAGGTCCGGCACGACCACTTGTGGGTCAAGCAGGGACTCGCTGGCAAACGGCGTGTTCAGCCAACGGATCTGGATGCGCCGAACGTTAAGAAACTGTTCCCTGGAACGGCACTGGACGTTTGAGTCTGCGCCCCGGCGGAGCTGAAACGGCGCTTCCAAACACACTTCTCCTGAAGCGCTGGGTGGCATTTCCACCCGCGATGCACCTCAGACGTCGAGATAGCGTGCGGCCCGGCGCGTCTCCGGGCTTTTCACGCTTTCTCAGGCCGTCGCTTTTCTCGACGTTGCCTGCTGTCCCCGTCATACTCTGCGCATGACTGCCTACGATGTTTTTAACGGGGATGCGGATGGGATTTGCGCCCTGCTGCAGCTGCGCTTGGCCGAGCCGCGGGAAGCGGTGCTGATAACCGGCGTGAAGCGGGATATACAGTTGCTGGACAAGCTTGATCCTGCCCAGGCCTCGACGGTCACGGTGCTGGATGTTTCCCTCGACAAAAACCGTGAGCCCCTTGAAGCACTCCTTGCTGCTGGCGTGCCCGTGTTCTATTGCGACCACCATTTTGCCGGTGAAATACCTGCGTCTGAGCACCTCGATGCGCATATCAATACGGCGCCGAACGTTTGCACCAGCCTGCTGATTAATGGCCACCTCGGCGGCGCCCACGCGCACTGGGCGGTGGTCGGTGCTTTTGGTGACAACCTCCAAGAGAGCGCCCTGGCGGCAGCGCGCGCTGCGCATCTCGACGCCGCAACCATCGATCTGTACCGGCGTCTCGGCACCTACATTAACTACAATGGTTACGGCGCGGCGATAGAGGACCTGCATTTTCCGCCAGCCGATATTTACCGCCTGATGCTGCCGTTTGCGGAACCGCGGCAGTTTGTCGCCGATGCGGCGGCGGTTTTTCAGCAACTCGAGAGCGGCTATCAGGACGATATGGCGCGCGCCGAATCGCTGCAGCCGGTGTGGAGTCAGGACTGTGCCGCCGTATTTACCCTACCCGAG
>JBLIIW010000262.1:0-3902 GCA_047635315.1 Halieaceae bacterium
TTTTCAATATGCGTTAGAATGGTCCCTCAGGAGCGCCCCTGGACATTCATTTATTGCTATATGCCACCTGTTAAAGACTTTAAAAACAGCTGCTTAGATGTTTCGACACAGCGCTGATAGTTTTTGGTTCGGTTTTTGCGTGGTGAATCGCATTCGTACTGCAATGGCGAGCGAGCGCGATTCAGTCTCCGCGACTGAGCGACCTAGCCAAAGCACAGATACACACAGCTTTGAGAGGAACGACCGTATGGTAAAACCGTTGAGTGGGGTGAGAATACTGGACCTCACACATATGTTATCCGGGCCCTATGGCTCGATGATCCTCGCTGACCTGGGGGCCGAAACCATCAAGGTCGAACCCCTGCGCGGCGAAGGCACACGCAAACTCCTCGCGACTGATCCGAGGAATTCCCTGAACGGGCAAGGCGCTTACTTCATTACTCTGAATCGCAACAAGCAGAGTGTCGCTGTGGACCTCAAGAGCGCCAGCGGTCTCGAGGTCTTCTATGATCTGGTGCGAAACAGCGACATCGTCATTGAAAACTTCAGCGCCGGGGTTGCGGCCAAGCTGGGTATCGACTACGCGCATCTCAGTGCCATCAATCCGCGCATCATCACCTGTGCAATTAGTGGCTTCGGCGGCTCTGGTCCGAATTACCAGCGACCGGCTTTCGATCAGGTGGTGCAGGCACTGGGCGGCGGCATGTCCATTACCGGGCAGGACGCGTCGCAGCCGACCCGCGCGGGTATCCCTATCGGAGACCTCGGCGGCGGTATGTTTGGGGCGATGGGGGTTCTGGCGGCCCTCTATGAGCGGGAGCGCAGCGGCGAGGGTCAGCATGTCGATATCTCCATGCTCGACTGCCAGATTTCCATGCTTAATTACATTGCTACCATGCACTTCCTCTCCGGCGACGTGCCTCATCCCATTGGCAACAGCCATTTTGTACACGTGCCCTATAACAGTTATCCGACCGCCGACGGCCATATTATTATTGCCGTGATCTTCGACAGTTTCTGGGACAACCTGCTGGAGGTGGTCGATGAGCCGCTCTTCCGGCAGGAAAAATACCGTACTCAGCCGGCCCGTCTGGCTGACAAGGAACTGATTGATGGCCGTCTGAAGGAAATCCTGCGCGAGCAGACGTCTGAGTACTGGCTGGAACGTCTGGAGGCGAAGCGGATTCCCTGCGCTCGCGTGAATACGGTCGAGGAAGCCCTGGCTGATGAACAGGTGCTGGCCCGCAATATGGTGGTGGACCTGCCCCACCCGGAGGGCGGTGCTACCCGCGGCCCGGGAAATCCCATTAAGCTATCGAGAACAAACGAGGAAAGTTTTTCTGCGGCGCCACTGCTCGGCCAGCACACGGACACGGTTCTCGCAGATGTTCTAAAATATAGCCCGGGGCAGGTTGCAGCCCTGCGCGCGCAGGGCGCCATAGCATGAAAGGCGAATCTATAACGATCAACGAGGTGGCCCCGCGGGACGGCCTCCAGAGCCAATCCGGTGAACTGAGCCTTGCGCAGCGTGAGCGTTTTGTCCGTGCGCTGCTCGACAGTGGCATCCGGCACCTGGAGATGGGTAGCTTTGTATCGCCCCGGGCCGTGCCCCAGATGGCCGGCACCGCGGATCTGGCGCGCAGCCTGGGCCGCCCGGCAGGCGCGGAACTGAGCGCCCTGGTGCCTAATATGAAAGGTTATGAGCTGGCCTGCGAGGCCGGCGTCGGTACGGTGGCGGTGGTGGTGTCCGCCACCGAGACCATGAATCAGAAAAATATAAACATGAGCCTCGCGGAAACCATGCAGGTTGCCCGCGCTGTCATTAGCCGCGGTCGCGCGGAAGGGGTCGCGGTACAGGCTTATCTTGCGGTCGCTTTTGAGTGCCCCTTTGAGGGAGTGGTAGATAGCGGTCTGGTGCGCGACCTGGCGGCACAGTTAGTCGAGGCGGGTGCTGATAAGCTGGTGATTGCAGACACCATTGGCGCCGCCCATCCCGCTGCTGTTCGCCAACTGCTGGACGCGCTGATTGCCGCGCACGGGGCGGCGGATCTGGCCTGTCACTTTCACGATACGCGGGCGCTTGGCCTCGCCAACGTCTTCGCCGCGATTGAGAGCGGCGTGCGTCGCTTCGATGCGTCTGTGGGAGGCCTGGGCGGCTGTCCCTTCGCTCCCGGTGCCAAGGGTAACGTGGCAACGGAGGATGTGGTTATGCTGTGTGAGCAAATGGGATTCAGCACGGGCATTCAGATGGGCGCGCTGCTCGGCGTGGTCGAGCTCATCAGTGAGCTGCTCGGCGCGCCGCAGGGTGGCCGGGCGCATTACTGGCTGAGCCGGAATGCGGCCTGAAGCGCAGGGCCGCCGCGCGGCATAATACAGTCGATTGATCAACTACAATTTGTAGAAGAGGGAATAATAGGAATGAGTTACAGACTGGGCGTTGATGTAGGCGGGACCTTTACGGATTTCCTGCTTTTGAACGAAGTGACGGGAGAGACCCATACGGCAAAGGTGCCGTCAACGCCGGAGGATTCTTCGGTGGGTGTGCTCAACGGTATTGCGCGTATCTGTGAGGAGTCCGGCGTGCCGCCAGCCTCCATCAAGCTGGTGATGCACGGCACGACGGTTGCCACCAACGCCGTTCTCACCGGTAAAGGTGCGCGCGTCGGACTGGTCACCACGGACGGATTCGAGGACACCCTGCAGGTGGCCCGGTCATTCTGTCCGGGTGGACTCGGGGGTTGGGTGAGCTTTGTGAAGAGCCCCCTGCTGGCGCCGTTGGAGCTGACCATAGGCGCCAAGGGGCGTATCGGCGCTGACGGTGAGGAGGTCAGGCCGCTGGACGAAACTTCCCTGCGCGTGGATCTGCAGCGACTGCACGACACCGGGGAGGTTGAAGCGCTGACCATCTGCCTTATCAATGCCTACATCAATCCGGCGCATGAACGCCGGGTTGCGGCGGTGGCCGCCGAGATTTTCGGGGATACCCCTATTTCCGTGTCCAGCGACGTGGTCCCGGAGATGCAGGAGTACGAGCGTACCGAGACCACCGTGGTTAATTCCTACGTGCGTCCGGAGGTGGCCCGCTACGTCAACAATATGCAGGCGGCGCTGGAGGAACGCCTCGGCGCGGACGCCCAGCTGTCCATACTGCGCTCGGATGGAGGCCTCGCCTCGGCGCGCGCGGCCGCCGCATCACCGGTGAATCTGCTCATGAGCGGCCCTGCCGGTGGTGTTGCGGGTGCGATCTATTTTTGTGAGCGCGCTGGGGTTCGCGATATCCTGACTTTTGATATGGGCGGCACCTCTACAGACGTGGCGCTGATACAGGACGCGCGCGCCCGTGTGCGTCGCGAGACCATTGTTGGCGATGTACGGGTGCGGGCTCCCTCGGTGGATGTGCGCACGGTTGGCGCCGGCGGCGGCTCTATTGCTTTCGTGCCGGAGCTGACCCGGGCCCTGCGCGTGGGCCCGGAATCGGCGGGGGCGGTACCCGGCCCTGCCTGCTATATGAAGGGCGGTGAGGAGCCCACCGTGTGCGACGCCAACGTGGTCCTCGGCTACCTGCCCTCCGATGTGCAACTGGGCGGTAAGATGGAGATCAATCGCGAGGCTTCCGAGCGCGCGGTGCAGAAGGTCGCCGATGCGATGGGTATCGGTTTGATGGAGGCCGCCGAAGGCATCATCAAGATCGTCAACGAATCCATGTTCGGGGCTCTGCGTCTGGTGTCGGTGGAGCAGGGCTACGATCCGCGTGATTTTGCGCTGGTTGGCTTCGGTGGTGCGGGGCCTCTGCACGCCAATGCCTTGGGTATTCTCACCAACGCGTGGCCGGTTATTATCCCGCCGGGACCCGGGGTACTGTGCGCCTACGGCGACGCAACGACCCAGGTGCAGGACGAGGC
>JBLIIW010000263.1:0-3839 GCA_047635315.1 Halieaceae bacterium
AGGGCGAGTAACCCTGGAACTTCTCGACGGCGTAGCGAGTGATGGTCTTGGGGTCCGCGCCCTCACCGTACATACGATTGCGCGTGGCAAAGGACGCCTGCAGGTGACTGCCGTCGGTCTGGTAGACAAAATTGATTTCGCGCTTTTCAGTTCCGTCCAGGTATTCTCTTCGACGCTCTTCGCTGAGCGGTAGCGGGCCGTTGATGATCAGTCGCCGCACGCGCGCCGGAAACTGCAGTGCGACCTCGGTGGCCACCATGCCGCCGGTGTGGTGGCCCAGCACATCTGCTTGTTCGATACCCAGGTGATCCAGCACGGCGGGCACGACGGCGGCCCAGTCCTCGATCGTGGGCACGAAGGGGGTCGGGTCTGACTCGCCAAAGCCCGGCGTGTCGATACCAATGGCACGGATGCCGCGGCGCAGCAGCGGCTCGTAGACATTGGTGAACTGTTTGGAGGTCTGCGGTGCCTGGTGGCAGAGTACCAGCGGTATACCGGATCCCGTGTCGCGAAAATGCACCTGTCCATACGGCCCATCCGCATAGCCGCGTCGCGGTAAGAAAGGCGTTTCCATCGGACCCGCCCGTCGCGCGAAGGGATTTTGTTCCGCGCGCGTTTTTTCGGCGTTCGCAAGACTACTCGCAGCGTTGAGGGAGAGCGCAATGCCGGCTGCGCCTCCAATCAGAACATTACGACGCGTGAGATCGACCATAAGCTTCCCTTTTTGTGTGCTGCACCCTACGCAGCGTACCGGATAGTCGAGCAATATAGCGATACTGACGATGTTTGGGGTCAGAGTAAAAACTGCTTCGAGTTTGGGGTCAGAGTAAAAACTGCTTCTGATCATCTATGGAGTTTTTACTCTGACCCCAAATATTCTGACCCCAAATATTACTGATCTGTCAGTCGTAGGACGCTTCCGTTTCCCGTCACGATGACAGGTGACGCTGGCCAGGGCAGGGCGACGCTGCAAAAACGGTTAATCGTGGTCTGTCCCCGGTTTCCCCCCCCGGTTCTCCCAGCAGACTGTCGATTTCAGCCCGGAAGCTGTCATTACCCCGGCGAGCTCCGTATCAATTCCGATTGACCTCGCATCTATAAGAGCCCGCGCAGCGCGGTGGTATCGCATACATCAATGCCGCGATACGAGCGTTTGATCCAGGCTCGTAATTCCCAGCGCTTAAGAATCTTGTTGGTGCTCTGCCTGGAAATGCCTACCAGAGAGCCCAATTCCATCTGGCTTATCATTACCCGGGGATTCCCTGCGAGCGGCAAACGTTCCAGCAGGCGTCCCGCCATGCGTTGCTCAGGCGAGTACACGAGGAATTCATCGATGGCGCTGAACGCCAGGCGGCAGTGCTCGCAAAGGAGTGACACCAGGGCGCCGTAGACCTCCCTGTGACGCCCACACACCCTTAGCAGCACTGGCCTCGACAGGATCGCGATATCCGAAGCCGCAGCCGTATGGGAGTCGTGGGTTCGCAGGCCGCCGTCCAGGATCGCGATCTCTCCGAACCACTCGCCTGGGGACAGGCGCGTAAACACGATTTCATCGCCGGAGAAGGTGGTGGCGCTCACACGGACCTCACCCCGGAGAAGCCCATAAAGACCATCGGCTTCCCCGCCCTTGTTGTGTACGCGCTCGTTTTTTCCAAACCGTCGAATCTTCGCCGCGCTGATGAGTTCCGCCCGGGCGTCCCCGGGCAACGCCGCCAGCCACGGATTGTCGTCCAGAGCCTCTCTGTCGATCCGTCGCACTCTCCTGACTCCCGGTAAAACTGATTATTAAAGAATGTAAACTTGTTGACAGTCTAGTCCGGTTCGAGCCCTGACAATAGCCACATCAATCAAGGAGGCATCGCCATGCAACAGCTCACATCAATCAGGGAACAGGTCAGTGCCGAAGAGTGGGAGCAGCGCGTGAATCTTGCGGCTGCCTATCGGCTGGTGGCGCGCTACGGCTGGGACGATCTGATCTTCACGCATATCTCCGCGCGCGTACCGGGAACCGGCGATGAGTTCCTGATCAATCCCTTCGGCCTGATGTTCGACGAGGTAACCGCATCGAGCCTGGTCAAAATCAACGCCGACGGCGAGAAAGTCGTGCCATCTCCGTTTTCCGTCAATCCGGCGGGCTTTACCATTCACTCGGCGGTACACCAGGTCAGGCACGATGCGGACTGCGTGATTCATCTGCACACGGTAGCAGGCACGGCAGTCTCCACCGACCCGCGGGGCTTGCTGCCGTTGAACCAGACCGCATTGCTGGTCCGCGATGAGATCGCCTACCACGACTTCGAGGGCGTGGCTGTGGACCTGGATGAGCGTCCGCGCCTGCAGCGCGACCTGGGTGAAAAAAGCATCCTGTTACTGCGCAATCATGGAACCCTGGCCCTTGGGGAAACAGTGGCCGAGGCGTTTATGCGTATATACTTTCTGGAGCGAGCCTGCGAGATGCAGGTGGCCACGCTCAGTTCGTCGGGTGGTGACTTCTATCCCACCGAGGAAAGCGTGCAGGAGAAGGTCGCAGCGCAGGGTCGCGACGAGGAAATAGCACGTGCCAGTGCTAACCTGCTGGCTTGGCCCGCACTGCTTCGTCGCCTCGATCGGCTTGACCCTTCCTACAGGGATTGAGGAAGCCCATATAACCATGTTCAGGAGTAATGCCATGGCTAGCACTAACAGCGGTACGACTACCAAGTACCACAGCTTCAGTGAGTTCTACCCTTTCTATCTCTCGCAGCACGAGAATCCCGTGTGTCGCCGACTGCACTTCGCCGGCTCGCTGGTAATACTCGCGATCGTGCTGGCGGTGTTTATAAGCGGCCACTATCTATACCTCTTCAGTCTCCCGGTTGTGGGCTATGGTTTTGCATGGATCGGGCACTTTGCTTTCGAGAAGAACAGACCGGCCACCTTCACCTACCCGCTCTACAGTCTCATGGGAGACTGGGTGATGTTCGCGCAGATACTCAGCGGGAAGGTGAGGTTTTAGCTCACGGCAGATGAGATCCGCCTTGCCTGACGCGGTACCTCCCATACCCACGAGCACCAGGGTGATAGGTTCTTCTTCGGGTAGCGATCTGAGGCTCGTACCGTAGCGGCAGAAATTATCCACCGTTTCACTGGCGAGGGCGGCAATATTGCGTTGCCGCTGGGCCCGCTGCTCGACGCGAAGTGCCTCGACCTTTTTCGCATAGGCTTGACGCCCCTGGCGGTGCTGTTGGACGATGTCCTCGAAGGTGTACTGCCGGACACGGCTAACCGGATGGATAGACAGGAGAATAAGAATGACTACAGAACTCACCTACCTGACACTCGTTACGCTGCTGACAGCCCTGATGTGGATACCCTACATCCTAAATCTGATCACCGTTCGCGGCCTGCTCGATGCAGTGGGCTACCCGGACGACCCACCGCCCATGGCCGCCTGGGCCTCGCGCATGAAGGCCGCCCATTACAACGCGGTAGAGAACCTGGTGATATTCGCCGTGCTGGTACTGGTCGTGCAGACCAGCGGTAGCAATAGCGCCCTCACTGCCACCGCTTGCATGCTGTACTTCTGGACACGCCTTGTGCACGCCTTGTGTTACACCCTGGCCATTCCCTGGGTGCGCACCCTGGCCTTCGCTGTCGGTGTGCTTTGCCAGCTGTCCCTGGCCTGGGAACTGCTGATCTAGGCTTGTTCAGCAGCGTCTCGTCTTCGGGCCACTTGGACATCGATACCATCACTCCCGAAGTCATGCGTTTCAACCCCCCGCAACCCCCGCCCAGCGTATGCCCTGGGCGCGAAGTACTGATAGGGAGAATACTTTCAAGGCCCAGTGCCAAGGTATAAG
>JBLIIW010000264.1:0-3637 GCA_047635315.1 Halieaceae bacterium
AACGGTCAATATGGCGGGCGCGGCGATTACGATTACTACCTTGACCCTCGCGGCGGCTCATACGCTGCAGATCGAGGTTTCTTTTACCTCCGCTTTACTCCTGTGTGTGGTGTCCTCGCTGGCGGCCTGTGGCGCCAGCGGCGTGCCGTCCGGCAGCTTGTTACTGATACCTCTGGCTTGCGGCCTGTTCGGTATTCCCCTGGATACGGCTATGCAGGTGGTGGCGGTGGGTTTTGTGATCAGTGTCATTCAGGATTCGGCCGAGACGGCGCTCAATTCGAGTACCGATGTGGTGTATAGCTATGCGGCCGATCATGCACGTCTTGGCGGGCCGTTTTCGGCGCCCGGCCTCAACGCCGAGGCTGGGGATTCCGAATAGCGTCGAGGCGCCCGCAGAGGGTCTGCATTCCCTGAATTAGGCGCAGAGTGGGACGGTACAGCGTGTCCGGGTCCATGACGAATATATTGCCGTTGGCCACGGCGCGCAGTCCCGGGTAGGCGGACCAGTGCGCTCCCTGATCCTCGCTTTCCACGATGATCAGCTGGGGATCTGCAGCGAGCACCGATTCAATGCTGATCACTGGCGCAAGTCCGCTGATATTTTCGCTGATGCTGCGACCCCCACAGCTATTGATAACCTCAGTCAGCAGGTGATTGCCGCCGATACTCTGCAGGGGCCGGTCCCAGACCTGCAGTAGCAGGGGAACCCTATGGGTGGGATCGCCCGTCGAGTGTGCCGGTGACGACCGGGTCCGCAGTCGCTGCGCGGCTTCCCAACCGCTGTCGCGGTGACCCGTGAGTGCCCCCAGATTCTCAAGGCTTTGCGCCAGTGCTGAGAGGCTGTGGACTTCGTCAACATAGAGGGTTAGCCCGAGGCGCTGTAACGCTGCCTTCAGCTTCGCCGAGGTCCCCGAATCCCAGGCAATGACAAGATCCGGCGACAGGGCCAGGATACGTTCCAGACTGAAGGAGCCAACGCCGCCGACGCGTGGCAGCTCAGCGGCCTGCGCCGGGTAGTCGCTGTAAGCGACTGCCCCCACCAGCAACTCACCCGCGCCAATGCTGTACAGGTTTTCTACAATATGCGGCGCCAGGGCGACCACCCGCGAGGCGGGCTCCCGCAGGCTGACGGCACGTCCCAGCGCGTCCTCCACCAGAATGTCTGCCGTCTGAGCCGAACTGGCGCATAGCATCAGCGGCAGGCAAGCACAGCGCACGATACGGCGCAGGCACTTAGTCATCAGTGTGTACGAAGGGGATGGGATTTGAATCCAGTAAGGATAGCTTCAACGGATAATCATAGAGGGTGCTGAGCGTATCTTCCCTGAGCAACTCCTTCGTTGTTCCTTGCGCCAGCGCTTCCCCCTGTTTCAGAAACAACAGTCGATCGGTCTGGCGACTGAGGATGTTGAGGTCGTGGAGGATCAGTACGATGCCACAGCCGCGATCACGCAGCGCCGCGAGTTGCCGGAGCATACGCTGCTGGTGGGGGATATCCAGCGCCGCGGTGGGTTCATCCAGCAGCAGCAACTGGCCGGAAAGATCGCTGTCCGTCTCGTTTGGGAGTACCTGCGCCAGTACTCTGGCCAGCTGGGCGCGCTGCTGCTCCCCGCCGCTAAGCGTAGGGTAACTGCGCGCCGCCAACGCACGCAGATCACAGTCGTCCAGTACGCGATCAATAACCCCTTCGCCGGCACCACCCAGATCCTTGTGCGGGGTGCGGCCGAGAGAGACCAGCTGCCGCACGGTGAAATCGAACTGCAGTGATGAAGTTTGTGGTAGAAAGGCGACCTGTTTGGCGCGCGCGTTGGGTACCCACTTGCGGAGATCCTGTCCCCGCAGCTCTATACAGCCTGAACTGGGCCGATACTCGCCGCAGGCAAGACGCAGCAGGGTGCTCTTTCCAGCACCGTTGGGCCCGGCGATACCGAGCATTTCCCCGGGGGAAAGGGCGAGGACCAGCGGCGCCAAGAGCGTCTTCTCCCCGACGCACAGGGACGCCTGGTCGAATCTGAGCAGGGGCTTCACAGGCTCACGACACGAGCGACGTGGCGACGCAGAAGGAACAGGAAGTACGGCACGCCGAGCAGCGCTGTAACGACGCCCAGGGGCAACTCAGCCGGTGCCAGCGCTACCCGCGACAACAGATCGGCGAGAACGAGGACAATCGCACCGAGCAGGGTGGCGCGGGGCAGCAGTGCGTGATGTTCGGGACCACTGTACAGCCGCACCATGTGCGGCACGACCAGACCGACGAAGGCGATGGCGCCGGCGAGTGCCACCGTCACGCCCATTCCGGCGGCGACAAGAGCCATCAGCAGAGTCTTGGCCCGATCAACCCGGTATCCCAGATGTCCGGCCTCTGCTTCGCCCAGGAGCAGGGCATTGAGTAGATTTCGCAGCGGTGCTGCGGCAATGGCGACCACCAGCAGGGCAAGGCTGGCAATGGCCAGGGACTGCGTCCCGGCCCCGGCCAGGGAGCCAAGCCGCCACAGGCCAACCCGGCGCAGCGTGGCATTGTCCACGGCGATTTCCAGCAAACTGACCAGCGCACCGGCCATCGCGGTGATGGCAACGCCTGCCAGCAGCAGCGTCGCTACGGAGGTGCCGGTGACGGAGCGCGCAATGCGATAGACCAGCCATGAGGCCCCCAGGCCGCCGGCAAATGCCCCGGCGGAGATCCACAGCGGCTCCCCGGCTCCCAGGGCAACGCCACTTGCCAGCACCAGGGCGCCGCCGAGGGAGGCGCCCCCGGTAACGCCAATCAGCGAAGGGTCAGCGAGAGGGTTGCGAAAAAGTCCTTGGGAAAGGGTGCCTGTCAGGGCCAGCAATGCCCCGATTACGGCGGCTTGCAGAACGCGAGGTAAGCGCAGGTCGAAGAGCAGAGTTGCCGTTAGCGGGGTCGCCTCACCGAGCAGGGCCCTCCATAACTCGCCGGCGTCTATGCGTACGGCGCCCTGACTCAGACTAAGGGCAATCGCTAGCACAAGCAGCCCGGTGAGTGCGCCGGGGCTACCGAGTATGGCGTTTCGCGTGCTCAGTAGTCGACGCCCCGGCGCGCCTTGATGCCGACGTTATAGGCGTGTTTCACATCCTTGACCTCTGAGACCGTGTCCATTATGTCGCGCAGGCCGGTGCCGCCCCCGCGCCCGGTGACCACCACACTCTGCTCCTGCGGTCGGCCGCTGATAGCCTCAAGTACCTCAGCCTCGGAGAGATAATCAAAGGACAGCATGTAGGTCAGTTCATCGAGCACAACCAGATCAAATTCGGGATTTGCCAGCATCGGTAAAGCGAGTTCCCAGGTGCGCCGGGCGGCGGCCATGTCGGCGCTTCGGTCCTGCGTGTCCCAGGTAAATCCCGTGCCCATCTGATGAAACTCAACGCCGGGACACTGGTCGCGTAGATACAGTTCTTCGCCGGAGAGCTGTTGGCCCTTGATGAACTGGATAACACCGACGCGCTGCCCATAACCCAGTGCACGCATAATCATGCCGAAGGCCGAGCTGGTCTTACCCTTACCATTGCCGGTGAGAAGAATCGCCACGCCGCGCTCCTCACTGGCAGCGGCGATGCTGGCATCGATCTTTTCCTTTTGTTTTTCCATGGCCGCCTTATGGCGTGTATTGCGGCCTTT
>JBLIIW010000265.1:0-3373 GCA_047635315.1 Halieaceae bacterium
GCACACATTTACCTCGGTGCCAGCCTGCTCATTATCGTGACTCTGCACTGCGCGATGCAGTTTGGCCTGAATGTTCACACCATCGCCTATGCGCTGATGGTGTTGGTCGTTCTTTCCGGCATCTACGGCGCCTATGTCTATGTGAATCTGCCACGCGTGATTGCAAGTAATAGTGCCAACCGCGATAGCGGGCTGTGGATTGGCGACCTGGCGGAACTGGACCGCAGTATCCTGCGTCTCAGCACGCGCGGTGACGCCACCCTACAGGCTCGCGTGGGCAGCGCCGTCGAGCTGACGCGCATCGGCGGCGGCACCTGGGACTGTCTGCTGGCCAGAGACCGGTCACTGCTCAATCTGGACAGCGGCCGGACGGTGAGCAACCGGGATCAGATGGCCATCATCAATACGCTGGCCGGCGGCGTACCCGTCGCCAGTCGCCGACGCGAGGCAGAATTACTCAACGACCTTCTGGACGCCTTTGGGCGCCGGCAAGTGATCCTGCGCCGGCTGACCCGGGATGTGCGACTCAATGCGCTGCTGCGTATCTGGCTGTTCATCCATGTACCGACGACCTTCGCGCTTCTGGCAGCCCTCACGGTGCATGTCGCCAGCGTCTTCATGTACTGGTAAGTCCATGGATCTGCTACTCAGAAGAAGCGTTACTGGTGGTCGGGATGAGACCCTGGACGAGGCCCTGAGCGGCAAATCAATCATCCTCGGCAGTGACCCGAACAGCGACTTCCAGCTGCCCGGACTCACCGGCTCCCTTACCGTGCGCTCGGCCGGGAAGGGTCGACTGCAGCTGAAGAGCAGCGCCGCTCGCCTGCGCCAGGGAAACAAAACGCGCCGCAGCCTTAGTCTGGGCCCCGGGGAAGAGGCGCAGTTGGAGCAGCTAAGCCTGACTGTATTCAGCGCCCCGCCGGGCTTTGACGCGGGTCTCGCCGTATCGGGCGCGTCACCCCGCACACAGCTGCTGGACAACAGCGAGATAGCCCCCTGGTCCCTGCGCCGAGCGTCCTGGATTCTTGCGTTGGGGGTACTGATACTGCTGCTCCTGATCCCCGTGCTGCCCTCGCTCTTTTCCGAGGCGCAGTCCCTGCGCTGGATACCGGTAATGCCCAGCGACCGCCTGTGGAGCAGTGGACCCCTATCCCCGGTGCACGCGGCGGCAGGGCTGGCACAGGACTGTTCGGGCTGCCATCAGAAGCTCTTTGTGATGGTTGAGGATCAGGTTTGTACGCAGTGCCACAGTGCGATCCAGGAACATGGCGATGTGGAAGATTTCCCGGGGATCGGCTTTGCGGGAGAGCGCTGCGCCACCTGTCACCGGGAGCACAACGAACCCCCGCGGCTGGTCCTGGGCGATAACGCCCAGTGCGTCGCGTGTCACGCCAGTCCGCAAGACTGGCGTGCACCCGGTGACGATCATCCACTCCCGGTACAGGCATTTACCGCATCGGCACATCCCGAATTCAGGCTCAGTCACTGGGAGCCATTGGGCGCAGGCGCTGCGCTCGGCTGGCAGCTGCAGCGCGATCGAATGGGGGCCGGGCCCGTCGCCAATCAATCGGGGCTCAAATTCAGCCACGCGGTACATCTGGATGGGGATCAGGTGCGCAGCGCAGACGGTGAGAGAGCCTTGGTCTGCGACAACTGCCACCGGGCCAAAGGTGACGGAGAGCACTTTGAGCCAGTGACGATGGACGGGCACTGCAGAAGCTGCCACGCGCTCAACTTTGACCCCTTCGATCCCGATATCGACCTGCCCCACGGCAATACTCGCGCAGCTTTCGAGGCGATGGAGGCGCACTTTATTCGCGAATTCACCGATCCGCTGTTGCGCGCCGAGCGCTCTCGCCAGAAACCGCGCCGCCTGCCCGGCAAGCGCTTTGCGGCGGCAAGTTGCGCCGGTGACGGTCTGCACTGCGGACGCGCAGAGGCCGCCCGAGAGGCGGCCTACCAGTTTGCGGACAGCGGCTGCGTGACCTGCCACGACGTGCAGGACACGGGTAGCGACGCGGCCATAGATCGCTGGTTCGTACAACCTGTAAAGCTCACCACAGACTGGTACTCGCAGAGTCGTTTCAGCCACCGCAAGCATCGCTTCCTGGACGGCAAGCGCGGCGACCCGGGCTGCCTGGCCTGTCATCCGGCAAACAGCTCGACAGTGGCCGCGGACGTGCTGATCCCCGCTCAGGAGAACTGTCTCGATTGCCACAACGCGGTTTGGGACAACGATATTGCAAGCTGCGCTACCTGTCATCGCTTCCACCGGCCGGAAGGCACCCTGGCAGTGCATGCGCGTGGTATCCACGCCCATGAGGCGGCTGAACAATGACCCATCGCGGACTGTCTCTGAGGACCCTCGCACAACTGCTGCTGAGCGTCGCCCTCCTGTCCGGCTGCGGCGGCAGCGGGAGTTCAGAAACGCCGCAGGCAAGCGGCAGCAGCCTGGCACCGGCGGGCGACTGCGACGGCAGCTGCGCTGATTCCGCCGCAGCCCTGAGCGTCGCCGATGTGCAGCGTGTGCTGGCACAGGGTATTGCTCAGGCCGAGGCCCTCGGCGCCAGCGCGACAATTGCCGTGGTCGACCGGGTCGGCAATGTTCTGGGCGTTCACCGCATGGCCGCACGCAGTCTGCCGGTGCAGATCGCCACGGATGATCCAGCACAGTTGCGCGGCGGCCTGGAAGGGCTGGTGCTCCCCGCAGGCAGCGGGGGCGATGCGGTAAGCGCCATTGCCAAGGCTCTTACCGGCGCCTACCTGTCGAGCGAGGGCAACGCGTTTTCCACACGCACTGCCAACCAGATCATCCAGGAACACTTCAATCCCGGCGAGCTCAACCAACCCTCGGGCCCACTGTTCGGGGTGCAGTTCAGCCAGCTCGCCTGCTCGGATTTTATGCTGCGGGGAAACCCCGCAATCCTCAGTGCGGGCCCGCAGCCCTCGCCCCTGGGCCTGGCCGCTGATCCCGGCGGTTTTCCACTGTATAAGAACGGCACGCCGGTAGGCGGCGTCGGCGTTATGGCCGACGGCCACTATGGCATTGATCGCAACGTAGCGGACCGGGACGAAGACCTCGACGAGCGCATCGCACTGGCCGCCTCATTCGGCTTCGCGGCCCCGGCGGATCGCCGGGCCAACGTCATCACTGTCGATGGCAAAACCCTGCGCTTCAGCGACGTCAGCTTTGAGGAGCTCAGCGCGGACCCCGCCCAGGCGCCTCCCTACGCCGCTCTCACCGGCTCCAGTGGAAGCCTGGTCATGGTTCCCGGCTACACCAGCGCAAGGGTTCGCGCAGGCACGCGTTTTGGCACTGTGGCTTCGGGTATCGCCCCTATCAACCCAGCGGGGGGCAGGACGGCATTCGGCT
>JBLIIW010000266.1:0-3261 GCA_047635315.1 Halieaceae bacterium
GCCCTTGATAGCACCGAGTCCGTAAACGATCTCTGTGTCCTCACTGACCGTGAACATGTACTCACCCTCGTTCACATCCGGCAAACGCAGCTTCAGCCCCATACGACGGCATTCGTCGACCAACACGACAATCTTATCGGTGTTGTGTAATTCCGAACTCATCACCGCCGCCATGAAGGCCGCCGGATAATGCGTCTTCAGCCAGGCCGTCTGGTAGGAAACCAAAGCATAGGCAGCCGAGTGCGACTTGTTGAAGCCATAACCGGCAAACTTTTCCACAAGGTCAAAGAGCTTGGTGGCAAGATCAGGGTCGACACCGCGCTCCGCGGCCCCCGCAGCAAAAACCGAGCGCTGCTTGGCCATCTCCTCAGGCTTTTTCTTACCCATGGCCCGCCGCAGCAGGTCGGCTCCGCCGAGCGTGTAGCCAGCGAGTATCTGGGCAATCTGCATCACCTGCTCTTGATAGAGGATGATGCCGTAGGTAGGTTCCAGCACAATCTTCAGGGACTCGTGCTGGTAATCCGGATCCGGGTAAGACACTTTCTCCCGGCCGTGCTTGCGATTGATAAAATTATCTACCATGCCCGACTGCAAAGGACCCGGCCGAAACAGGGCAACGAGGGCAATGATTTCTTCAAAGCTATCAGGTCGCAGGCGACCGATGAGCTCCTTCATACCACGTGATTCCAGCTGGAATACGGCGGTTGTCTCGGCGGACTTGAGTAGTTCAAAGGTGGCCGCATCGTTCAGCGCCAGCTCATTTATATCCAGGGGCGGCTCCCCGTCCCGGGCGCGTCTGACATTGATCATGCGCTGCGCCCAGTCGATGATGGTGAGCGTACGCAGACCCAGAAAATCAAACTTCACCAGCCCTGCATCTTCCACATCGTTCTTGTCGAACTGCGTCACCACGCTGCCGCCGTCGCCATCGCAGTACAGCGGTGAAAAATCCGTGAGCTCTGAGGGCGCTATCACCACCCCACCGGCATGCTTACCGACGTTGCGGGTAATTCCCTCCAACTGCACCGCCATGTCCCATATTTCCTGCGCATCGCCATCGTCGGCGAGAAACTGTTGCAGGGCATCTTCTTGCTGCAGGGCGTTCTCGAGGGTCATACCCACTTCGAAGGGAATCATTTTGGACAGGCGGTCCCCCAATCCGTAGGACTTGCCCTGCACCCTCGCGACATCGCGCACCACCGCCTTGGCCGCCAGCGTGCCGAAGGTAATGATCTGCGACACGGCGTTGCGTCCGTAGCGATCGGCCACGTAATCGATCACCTCATCCCGGCGCTCCATGCAAAAGTCCACATCGAAGTCGGGCATTGATACGCGATCCGGGTTGAGGAAGCGCTCAAACAGCAGCTCGTATTGCAGCGGATCGATATCGGTAATCGACAGGGAATAGGCCACCAGTGAGCCGGCACCGGAACCGCGTCCCGGGCCCACGGGAATCTCGCGATCCTTGGCCCAGCGAATAAAATCCATAACGATCAGAAAATAGCCGGGAAAGCCCATCTCCAGAATCGTGTCCAGCTCAAAATCGAGGCGTTCCCGGTAGCGTTTTTCAAGCGGCTCAGGCTCCTCGGCCTGCTTTGCACAGATCGCTGGCAGGCGTTGTGTGAGGCCACCGTGCGCAGTCTCCCGGAAAAAAACCTCCATCGTCATGCCTTCGGGCACCGGGTATTCGGGCAGGAATACACGGCCCAGCTCGAGACTCATCGAACAGCGTCGGGCTATGGCAACGGTATTCGCCAGCGCCTCGGGAATATCCGAGAACAGCACCTGCATCTCGCTCGCCGTGCGCAGGTATTGTTGGGCGCTGTAGCGACGCTGCCGGCGGGGGTCATCGAGTGTTCGACTCTCAGCAATACACACGCGCGCCTCGTGCGCCTCGTACTCCTGCGTAGACAGAAAGCGAACGTCGTTGGTGGCAACAACCGGGCAGTTGCTGCGCCCGGCCAGTGCCACGGCCGCATGCACGTGCTCCTCGTCGCCGTCGCGGCCGGTACGCTGCAATTCCAGATAGAAGCGATCCGGGAATAGCTCCATCCACGCGCTGAGACGCTGCTCCGCCAGTGCGGCCCGGTCATTCAGCAGCGCCTTGCCGACGCTCCCGGCCGATCCTGCGGACAGTGCCAGCAATCCGTCGGTGGCCCCCGTCAGCCACTCGGGCCTCAGTCTGGGCCCGTCGACAGACTGTCCCTCCGTGTAGGCGCGCGAAATCAACCGGGTAAGGTTGCCATAGCCGGTACTGTTCATAACCAGCAGACACAGCGGGTATGCGTCGTCGCCCTCGCCCGCCTCACGCACCATGATATCGGCACCAAACAGGGGCTTTAACCCCGCGGCAATAGCCGCCTTGTGAAACTTCACCAGACCGTAAAAATTACAGTTGTCGGTAACAGCCACCGCGGGCATCCCGAGCTCCGCCACGCGCGCTGCCAATGCCTTGACCCGTACCAGTCCGTCGCTCAGGGAGTATTCGCTGTGCACCCGCAGGTGTACAAATTCCTTGCGGCTATCTTCTTCCACTGCTTGCTCCAAATTTGAAGGGCCTTCAATACCTTCCATTTATACCTGCCTGCCTGCGTCTGATCTCTGAGCAGAGCCGCCGGCGGCATCTCGCTCGATGATGGCGCGAACGGGAGCAAAACTCCGCCGGTGCTGTGGCGTCACCCCGTGGCGGCGCAGCGCTTCGAGGTGACGCGCGGTGGGATACCCCTTATGCGCTGCAAAACCATAGTCGGGCCAGCGTGCATCCAGAAGCACCATCTCCCGGTCACGCTGCACCTTGGCCACAATCGATGCGGCGGCAATTTCCGGAACCCGCGCATCCCCACGCACCACGGCCAATGCGCGATAAGACCAGTCCGGCAGCCGGTTACCGTCTACCAGTATCAAGTCCGGCTGTAGACCCAGCCCCTCGACCGCACGTCGCATGGCGAGCAACGTCGCCTGCAGTATGTTCAGCTGGTCGATTTCCCCGGGCGTCGCACGACCCAGCGCCACGGCCTGCGCATCGCTGTGCAGAACGAGCTCCAACTCTGCACGACGGCGCGCACTCAATGTCTTAGAGTCCGCGAGGCCCTCGCGACTACAGTGACGACCCAGCACGACCGCACCCGCAACCACGTCACCCGCCAGGGGTCCCCGCCCGACCTCATCCACACCAACGATACAGGCGTGCGCCGGAAGCGTCGCCAGTGCACGCTGCCAGCCGTCCTCAGGCATTCTCTGTAAGCCCCCTGATAACCTCGA
>JBLIIW010000267.1:0-3231 GCA_047635315.1 Halieaceae bacterium
TGCTGCTACTCATGTTCGGCAATCTGGGCCAGATAGCCCTCTGGGCCGTGCTCTTCCAGTTCCTTGGTGAATTCGACAACTACGGAGCGGCCTTCTACCACTCGGCCGTAAACTTCTCGACCCTGGGCTACGGCGACATCGTGATGAGCGAATCCCGGCGGGTACTGGGCCCCACCCAAGCCCTGAACGGTGTGCTTATGGTTGGCATGTCTACCGGGGCATTTATGACCACCCTGCGCGACGCAGTGAAGCACAGCAAGCACGGCTGGACCGCTGACCAGGCGCGGGCAGTGAAGGACATCGTCGACTAAGGGGAGTAGACGGCAGCGTAAACGGGACATGTAACATCGCTTAAAACACAAGCTCATAAAAATAATCGGAGTAAGCGCATGCTCAGAGAATCCATGGCCGCAGGCCCTGCACAACCCGCCATTAGCGAACTCACCATCGGCGACGCCCTGCGCGAGGCGACCCTCGAGCAACCAGAGCATATCGCGCTGATTGCCGGCACAGAAGACCCCGACGAGCGTCGCCAATGGACCTATGCAGAGCTGTTTGAGGACGCCACCCGCACAGCCCGGGCGCTACTTGAGCGTTTTGACCCGGGAGAACGTGTCGCTGTCTGGGCGCCCAATATCCCGGAGTGGGTCATCATGGAATACGGCTGCGCCCTCGCCGGCGTGATTCTGGTAACTGTGAACCCGTCCTATCAGGCCGAGGAACTAAGCTATGTGCTGCGTCAATCGCGCGCCGCAGGCATCTTCCTGCTGCCCGAGTATCGCGGCAATCGTATGCTCGGGCATGTAGAAAGCGTGCGCAAGGAATGTCCGGCGCTGCGCGAAGTTGTGCTGTTCGGCGAATGGGACCGTTTCCTTGCAAGCGGTGGGCAAAAACCCCTGCCCCAACTCAACGCCGATGACGCCTGCATGATCCAGTACACCTCGGGCACCACAGGATTCCCCAAGGGCGCCCTTCTGCATCACCGGGGCCTGGTCAATAATGGCGCGCATACGACCCAACTCATGGGCGCCGCGATGGGCGCGACCTACATGGGTATCATGCCGCTTTTTCACACGGCGGGCTGTGTACTGGCGGTCCTTGGCGCCCTCTCGAGAAGGGGGACACTGGTACTGGTGGAGTCCTTCGAACCGGGACTGGTTCTAGCGCTAATGGAGTCCTACCGTGCCGCCGCCATGCTCGGTGTGCCAACAATGCTGATCGCGATGATTGAGCACCCCAGTTTCAGGGAACGCGATCTCTCCTCGGTGCGAGCTATTTGCTCCGGTGGCTCCACGGTCCCGGCCGATCTGGTGCGTCGCCTACAGGATACCGTAGGAGCACCATTTACGATTGTCTTTGGCCAGACCGAGTGCTCGCCCGTCGCCTGTATGACCCGCCCGGATGACTCCCTCGACGATAAGGCCACAACCCTGGGTCTACCGATGCCGCATGTTGAAGTCAGGATTGTCGATCCGGAAACAGGCGGCACACAGCCCATAGGCGCTCTCGGGGAATTCTGCACCCGCGGCTACCATGTCATGCACGAATACTTCGAAAACCCGGACGCCACCGCCAAGGCCATTGACCAGGACGGCTGGCTGCACACCGGTGATATCTGTTCCATGGACGAGCGCGGTTACTGTCGCATCGAGGGCCGCCTCAAGGATATGATCATTCGCGCTGGCGAAAATATTTACCCACGCCAAATCGAGGAACTGCTGTTCCAGCATCCGGATGTGGGAGAGGTCGCCGTCGTCGGTTTGCCGGATGCTCGGCTCGGCGAAGAAGTGGCCGCATTCCTCAGGCCTGCACCGGGCGCCACCCTCGACAAGGAGGAGCTGTTTGCCTACCTTCGCGAGCATCTGTCGCCACAGAAAACACCGGGTCACTGGTTCGAAGTCACCGAATATCCGCTCACGGGCTCCGGAAAAATCCAGAAGTTCGCCCTTCGGGAAGCCTGGGAAAACGGTGCTTACGCGGAGATGCGCGCCCCTGGGCGTTCGGACTAGGACGCTCAGTCAGATGTCTGCCCCCCGGGAACCGCAGGGCCCAGACGCTTGCTCACGCCGTCGGCAATACGGTCGCCAGAATCCCGCTCTTTCACGGCCTGGGCAAAACCGACATCTACTGCCCGCTGGCGAAACCACAGGCCCTCCGGAGAATGGCGCGCGACGCCATCGAAAAAATTGGCGAAACGCTGTGTATTAGCAAGGCCCATGGCTTCGTAGGCCTGATTGACGATCATCTTGTTCATCATCAACTGGTTGCAGGGAACTCCCTTTCCCCAGGCGTTTGCGCAAACTCCACGAGGTCGTAGCCGCCGCAGAAACCTTTTCCGGCCCCCTGCAGCACAATTACATGCACCTCCGGATTCGCATCGGCGCGCTCAACGGCGGCGCGCAGCTCTCCGGGTAATGCTGTGTTTATTGCGTTCAGACGCGCCGGCCGGTTCAGGGTCAGCGTAGCCACGCGATCGACGATCGTGTAAAGGACGGTACTGTCTGCCATACAATTACTCCGCTTGTAAACCCGCACAACTATGCTCCTGCACTGCGCAGCGCTTTGCTATGCTCGGGCCCAATGGATATCACTGAAAAATACCGCGAGCGGTCCCAGGCGCCAGAGCTGGTGTTACTGCGACTGCAGGCGTTCTGCCGTCTTAATTCTTTGAGCTTCGGACTCCTGAACGGCGCACTGGTCTTGCTGCTTATGCTGCTACCGGTGGGCATCATGTTTCCTGGGGAGGCCTTCCAGGGCGTGCTGGGGATCGCGCTTTTCTTTTCCGCGAGCATCGCCATCCTGAGCGGATTCACGTCGCCGGTTTTCCGCGGCGCGGAAAATGATCTCGCAGGCCTCGGGCCGGTGCTCAGCATGAGCGCAGAACAGGTGACGCCGCTGGCGCAATCACTGACGCGTATGACGAAGCCCCATTTCCAGCGTGCCACACTGTTCGCCGTTGGCACCGGCCTGGCGCATTCCTGGCTGCTCGGGACCTTCCACCTGCCCCTGCCCTACGCCATCAGCCAGGGTTCGGCCACAATCCTTCTGTGGACAATCATGACCTGGACCATCCCCGCACTGATTATGAATGCCCTGCTTTTCTCACGGCTGGGAAAGACCGCGAGACCCGACCTGCTGCGACCCTCACGGCAAGCCGGATTTGGCTCTGCCGCCCTGCGCCCTGCGCTGTTCATGATCGGTACGCTGTGCGCCTATCCGCTGCTGCTGCTC
>JBLIIW010000268.1:0-3216 GCA_047635315.1 Halieaceae bacterium
TGCACTGGATTCGTCGTAGAACCGCCTCATGTCACCGCCTGGGCCCCGCTATTTCTTTGATACCAGCGCCATACGCCGGCGTTTAGAAGCACTAGCGCCGCAATGGCCGCCTTGAATACAGTACCCAGGCCGCCGACCAGTCCAAGCGGCGAAAACAATAGATATAGCGCCACAACGCAGGAAGCTAGTGTAAATGCGCAGGGTACGGCGAAACGCCAGGGGCGCATATCGACTGGCGCTTGTCTCGGCTCAGGATCGGGTTCGAGGCGCGGACGATAGTGTCCGATCAGCAGCATAATCCCAATCTCCAAAACGAAAAGAACACCGTAAAGGTGGAGAAAATGAATGTTGATGGTTTCCTTGAACACGAACTGGCACAACCCGTAGGCGATGATGTGGAAAATCACTACTACCTTGGCGGCGAGTGCCGGGGCTCGACGAGTAAACAGCCCGACAAGTACGATAGCAATTACAGGGATATTGTAGAAGCCTGTGAATATTCGAATGATCTGCCATAGCCCCTCAGGTGCAAATTGCAGAAGCGGTGCAACGGTAAAGGAAAACAATGCGATAACGATGCTGGCAAACTTTGCTACCCGCACCATGTGCAGGTCCGATACCGGCTGCTTCTTGAGCGGCGCGTAAACATCGAGGCAAAACAGGGTTGCGGCGCTGTTGAGCAGTGAGTTGAACGAGCTGAACACCGCGCCGAGAAGAACGGCGAGGAAAAAGCCCATGCAATACACGGGCAAGAGATCGCTGATCAAGCGCGGGTAGGCCAGATCGATGGATGCGAGCTCCGGGCCATACAGGTGGAAGGCGATAACACCCGGGATCATCATCAGGAAAGGTACGAGCACTTTAAAGAATCCCGAGAGCAAAACGCCTTTCTGCCCCTCGGCCAGGTTGCGTGCGCCCAGCACCCGCTGGATGACGTACTGATTGGTGCACCAATAGAAGAGGTTGGCAAAAAGCATGCCCGTGAACAGTGTGGAGAACGGGGTTGGATCTGTGGGCGCACCGATGGCGTTGAGTTTTTCCGGGTGTTCCGATACCAGCGTTGTGAGTCCTCTGCTCAGATCGCCGTCTCCGAGGGCGCTGAGCCCCAGTACCGGTATCGCGATGCCGACGATCAGGAGGCCGACACCGTTAAGAGTATCTGAGACGACGACTGCTCTGAGGCCACCGAAGACGGCATAGCAGGCACCGATAGAGCCGATAGTGATGATGGTTATGAGCAGGGCTTCGCTGTAGGACACGCTGAGCATGGTCGGTACATTGAACAGCTGTAGCACGGCAATAGAGCCCGAGTAGAGCACGCTGGGGATCGTAACGAGCCCATAGCCGAACAGGAACAACACCACGGTCATACGTCTAACTGTGTCGTCGAAGCGTTCGTTGAGGAACTGCGGAAGCGTTGTGAATGCGCCCGCCAGGTAGCGTGGCAAAAAAACGAAGGCCATCGCTATAGTGGCGATGGCGGCCGTTACCTCCCAGGCCATACTGCTCAGGTTGAATCCGTAAGCCGAGCCGTTCAGTCCGATAAGTTGTTCTGCAGACAGATTGGTGAGCAGCAGCGAGCCTGCAATAAAGGTGGCCCCGAGACCGCGGCCGGCGAGGAAGTAGCCGTCCTGGGTTGCGACCTCCCCGCGGGTCTTCAAGTAGGACACCAGTGCCACCAGCGACATAAAAAACACGCAGCTGACGAGGGTGGTCGCGAGTTCTCCCGAATTCACAGGGTTTCTTCAGAAAGTGCCATTTGATACGGACGCGTGACTATGGTCAGTGTGGTTGCGTAAGCGAGGCGTTTACGCATGTTCCTGTCGCTCTTCGAGGGCCGCTGCCCGGTCTCCTCTGCGGATTCTCTATTCAATTCTGTTACTCGAGTCTGGTGATACGTTGCATAAGTCAGTCAGGGACTCACGTCGCTAGTAGCGCAATATAGGCCGCCACCGATACCATTGAAAGCGACAGGGCGATCTCCTGCATGTCGCATGGCGATTCCTCTACGGCAGTGGTGCGTGGGTGTCAGAATGCTATGGTGCGGATCAGCTCGATCCGTGGCTTGCGCATCAGGGCCATCAGTCGTCGGGCCGCTCCCGGGCGGCAATGGGTATTCAAAAGCAATGAACAGCAACACGAATTCGGCGCAGGACGACGCGCGATCGTCCCACGATGTAGATTTCTCTCGCGCAGTACTGGAGGATCTTTATCGCTACCCGCTAAAGCGCAACGACGTAGCCCTCGTACTGTGCGTGGTGACGGGTATTCTGGGTGGCCATCGTTTCTATCTGGACCGTCCAGCAACTGCATTGACGATGGCGCTCAGCGGGGGCGGATTCCTGCTCTGGTGGTGCGTGGATATATTCTATATCCGCGCTATGGTGCTTGCGTTCAACGCGGATCAAAGCGAGCGCAAACGCACCGGGCAGCCACCTCGAGCGCTGTCGTTCATGCCCCCCATCAGCGGCATGGTCCTGCCGCCACGCCCGGCCTGGATGCACAAGCGTGGCGGTCGCGCACGTCTTTACGGAGACCTCATCGTCTTGGCGCTTGCGGGAATTTGTGTCGGCGCGCTGGCGTCGAGTTCTGGAAACTTCGAGACCGTGATCGCCATTGTCGCGCTGAGCGCGATCACGCTACTGGGCGCCCGCTGGGATGCGCTTGCGACGGTCCCTGTGCTGCGCAATTTTGATCGCTGGAACCACCGCCTGCGGCTCTACTACTACATCAACGATCCCGGCGGCCCCTTGAAGCTATTCTTCAGGCCATTGGTCGGTCTCGTCAGCGCGCCATTTCGCAAGCGCGCGCGAGCCGAAGCCTGGCTGTACCTGCAGTTTGGGCTCTGGTTCACGACCATCTTCACGGGGTTGGACATACTGGAGGCAGTGAGCATCGGCGACGGGGGCGTCGAAATCCACCCCATGGACTTCCTGGGGGATGTCGCCATCACGCTGGTGTCCATCTATGCCTTCGCGGCGCCAATTGGCGCCATTCTGATAACGCACGTGTTGCTGGAAAGACGTGACCTGGTCGTTTGGGTGCTCACTGGCATAACACTCGTCGCGGTGCTGTTCGGTATCAGCGTCACAGGTTAAGGCGGCGCTAGAGTCTTCATCGATGTGGCCTTTGCGAAGATCGAAGGCCGAGAGCATCAGCTATGCACAATAGTGGGACAGGCCGGCGTGACGTCAGGGCGAGTACCAGATCGGTGAA
>JBLIIW010000269.1:0-3188 GCA_047635315.1 Halieaceae bacterium
CGGGCGATAAGCAAACATTGTCGCTAACGTAGGCTCCAACCGATATACCCTGCGATGAATCCCACTCAGCGGCACTCCCGGCCTCTGGAATACAGGCCAACGCAACTGCGCTTATGAACACGCGCACGCGCTGCGACAATATTTTCATCGCCTGGACGTGCGAGGAACCACCACTATCAATCTTCATGCAGTTTGGCACCGACTTCGCTCGGTTTCATCGACTCGCTGGCCTCTCTGGCTCCATCGTCTCGCGCATCAGAGTCTTTGTCGCGACCATACCCATAACCATAGCCATAACCGTAGCCATAACCGTAGCCGTAACTCCCAATACCGAGCAGTTTGGATCGCCGGCGCGAGGCGCGGTTCAGTATCACGCCCACCGATTTGTCTTCGCCGAGTTGCTCCATGGCCTCCTGCACTGCGTGCAGGGGGGTTTTGTCCGCCGAGGCCACAAACACGATCTGCCCCATAAAAGAGGCGAGCACCGCAGCCTCCGTGGTCAACAGCAGCGGCGGTGAATCAAAAACAATCACGCGGTCCTTATAGCGCTCCGACAGCTCCAGCATCAACGCGCACATGGATTCGCTCGCGAGCAGCTCTGTTGCGCGCTCGTTGGCATTGCCGGCCGGTAGTACGCGCAGATTGGGAAGGTTGGTGGTGAGGATTACATCGGCCGGGGTTATATCGTCGTTTTCAAGCACGTCAATCAATCCCGGCGCACCCGGGGGCACATTCAGGGTCTTGCCCGCGATGGCACGCACCACGTCGGCGTCTACAAACAGCACGGTGGTGTCCTGTTCCATGGCAATACTCAGTGCCAGGTTGATGGAAGAAAAGGTCTTGCCATCACCCTGCAGCGCGCTGGTGACCATTACCAGGTTAGGATGTTCGATATCGGCTGCGCCGCCGCCGCGAACACCGTCTTTGCGCATGTTTTTCAGCAGCGGGCGCTTGATGGTCCGAAACTCCTCGGCGACCCGGCTGCGCGGGCTCGTAGGCGACACAAAGCCCAGTTCTTTCAGTGTTTCGAACGGAATGATCACCCCCGGCGGTTGATCGTCACGGGGCAAGCTTCGATGAGGCTGCGGCGGGCGATCTACAGGCTCCAGGGTCTCGGCGCGCTCGTATCTCGCGGGATCGGGCGAAGCCGCCGCTACCTGTCCGGTCGGTGCCGCCGCTACCGCTACGGGCGCCGGCTCCTTAGGCTCCACAACCGGCGAAGGACCATCAGTTTCAGTATTCCAGCGCTCACGTCCGGCCGCCAATTGCCGTGCGGCCTCTACCCCGGCCTCGGCGTCGACCTCTACTTCGGGCAGCGATTGCTCGGTCTCGGCAACTTCGGGCTGAGCCTTACGCTTCTCGCGTTCCGCACTAAGTGCCTTCTCTATAATGCTCACAGCGGCAACATCCCCGGCCCATAGATGGCGCCGGCAAGCCCCAGCAGAAGCAGCACGTTACACGTGGCAAATCCTGCTAGGCCCCAATAATCCTTGCGCTGCTCAGCTTTGGTCTTGTTTTGGGTGACAACGCCGAGCAGTGGCAGTGTCGTACTCTGCGCCAGCATCCGCGCATCCACCACCACCGGATGCAGCAGGCTGCGTAGCAGTGCCACACCCACCCCAGCACCCAGGGCAAGCACCAGCACCGCAAGGTTTAGCATCACTTTGTCAGGCTCGCTGGGCTCTATGGGTACGAAGGGTGGATCGATCACCCTGAAAGTTACATCGCTGGCGTTGGTCTCTACGTCTTCGGAAATACGCGCCGACTCGCGACGTTTCATCAACTGCTCATGCTGCCCTTGCACCACCGCGTAATCCCGGTCCAGCTGCTTGAGCTGCGCCTCCACTTCCGGTATCTGGTTAACCTTGCCGCCCAGCGCCTCCGCCCGGCGCTCATATTCCTTCACCCGCACCGTAAGCTCCGCCACGCCGCCGTCGGCCTCGGCCTTCAGCGCCCGCAGATCCAGAAACTGCGAGCTCGCGGCGCCGCCGCTGGCAGCCGCAACCCCGCCCTGCATAATGGCCTCGCGCTCCTCGTCCCGTTGCACTTCCAGCTCTTCTATCAGGCCGCGCAACTGCCGTACCTGCGGGTGCTTGTCGGTGTAGCGGGCCAGCAGGTTATCCAGGGTGATGCGCATCTCCTGAATGCGTGCATCCGTGGGCGTAACAATCCCCGCCACCGCAGCGGCAGAACCCGCCGACCCATCACCGCGCAGCTGCGCGTCCAGCGCATCGCGCCGGTGGGTCATCTCTTCCAGCAGCAGGCGCGCCTCGCGCAGCGACTCCCGCGTCTGCTCCAAACGGGCGTAATAGTCGCTGCCCTGGCCGCTCGGCAGCACATCCACGTTCTGCTGTTTGAAGCGCGCCAGACGACTCTCCGCCTCAATCAGCCGGCGCTCATAACCGGCGATCTGTTCATCCAGAAAATCCTGCGCGTCGCTACTGTCATCGCGCTTTTCATTCAAGGAACTCTCTATAAATACCGTAATCAACGATTGCGCCACCCGCCGCGCTATTTCGCGCTCCCGGTCTGTCACCTTGATATTATAGATGGAGGCGTTGCCGCGCTGCCCCGACAGGTCAATGGAGTCCCGCAGGCGGTTGATCATCGCCTCGCGGCTCGCGTCGTCGGTGGCCAGCAGATCCAGGTCGGTCATGCGCGAGAGTTTTTCCAGATTCGGGCGGCTGAACAGGGTGCCGCTCATCATCTGTACCCGGCGGTTCACATCGGGCGTAATCGCCAGCCCCTGCAATAGCGGCCGCAGTACGGAGTTAGTGTCTACATAGAGTCGGGCTGTGGCCACGTAGTACTCGGGCATCTTCCACACATAGGCCCAGCCAGCAATCGCCACCAGCCAGGCAACAATCACCACCAGCCACTTGTAGCGCCATACACCCCAAACGTAGGTGAGTACCTGGCCGATTGCCTCCTGCATGCTGTTGCTTCCGGGTTCCGGTCCTGGCGCTGCGCGCCCCTAGAACCAGGCCTCGCTGATGATCACAATATCCCCGGGCATAAGACTCAGGTTGGCCGAGATGTCGCCGTCCCTGAGCAGATCATCCAGACGCAGGCCGAAAGATTCCTGGCGGCCATTCTGTGTGCGCACCAGTACCGATTTGTTGCCGGAAGCAAATTCGGTCATACCTCCCACGGAAATCATCAGGTCCAGCAGGGTCATATGCTGGCGG
>JBLIIW010000270.1:0-3173 GCA_047635315.1 Halieaceae bacterium
GATATCGTCTACTCAAATCTGTTCACCGGCGTGCATGGCAACTATCTCAAGCCTTCCATAGAGGCCGCGGGCATGGATCCGCACAACCTCCCGGAAAGCGATCCCTCAAAGATGAACTTCGGCTCCGGTGGTAGTTCAGAATCCAAGGCCTGGAAGGATATTTGGGGCTGTGGACAGGGCATCGGTGCGGTCAAGGCCGTGGAGTCCACGCAAGCCATGGTGGAGCGCCTGCGTCGGGAATACGAAGGGGCGCGTAGCCGTATTCTGAACGCGGCCTGACTACAGCTCCGGAAATCGGTGGTGACGCCGACATTCCCGGCGCCGGGCGCCGGGAACCATTCCACGCTTTGCCTGCCCAACAGCTAGGCAAATGGAGACCTTATATGCTGAAGAAACACGTCAAATTTAGACGGCTACTACCCGCACTGCTGAGCGGCGCGCTGCTGGTCGGACTACTGGGCAGCAGCCTGTCGCAGGCAGAAGAGCGCAACGCCTGGTTTGCTGGCGGCTGTTTCTGGTGCATTGAAGTCGACTTCCAGCAGCTGCCCGGGGTGCGGGAAGTTGTTTCAGGCTTCACCGGCGGCTCCCTGCAAAACCCGACCTACCGCGGCAACCACGAGGGGCACTACGAGGCCGTGGAAGTGACTTACGAGGACACTGAGGTGAGCTACGGGGAGCTGCTCAAACACTTCTGGCGGCATGTGGATCCCCTGGACGCTGGCGGGCAGTTCTGCGATCGCGGATTCAGCTACCAGACAGCCATTTTTACCAGCGACCCACAGGAGCGCGCCGCAGCCGAAAAATCTCTGGCCGAGGTCGAAGCACTGTTCCCTGACAGCGCCGTCGCGACGCCTGTGCTCCCGGCTGGAAAGTTCTGGCCCGTGGAGGAGTACCACCAGGACTTCGCCGACAAGAACCCGCTTCGCTACAAATACTACCGTTGGAACTGCGGTCGCGACCAGCGTGTGGACGAACTCTGGTCCGATAAAGACTGGGGCCGATCCGCCATGGATAGCGCTGCCACACATTGATGGGAGGCCGCCGATGAGCGGCCCAACTCCCGCTTCCAATTCGCCCGTATTTGCCGAGGAGGCCCCACACCCATGAAGTATTTTCCAGGCACTTTGCAGCCACTGATCAAATGTGCCCTGCTCTGCCCGTTGCTCCTGGCAGCGACGCTGCATCCCCTGAGCGCCGGGGCGAGCGAGAGCGCAGCGCAGACCCCGGGCGAAAAGCGGGTTATTGAAAAGAAGGATGACCTGCCCCGCCATAGCTACCAGCTGGAGCTGCCCGTTAGCGCACTGTACGCCGCGGAAAACCGCGAGTCCCTGGTGCAGCTGGCAATGGCCTTGAAGGCTGATGTACTGGCGGATCTGGATACCTACGATATCCGCGATAGCAACACTGTGCAGGGTTTCTACGGGGTTCTGGGCGCTGTTGCCCTGCTCGAAGAAGACTGGGAGGGATATCTCGCGCTGCTGGAAAAGCGCCGGGCCCTGGAGACCAAGGCCGCTAACCGCCTGACCATGGGGCTCCTGGGTGAGTCTATTGCCCGAGCTGAACTGGAGGGTCAGGCCTCTGGCGAAACGATTGCGGGGATTCTGCGAGAAAAGGTGCAGGCGATGCCCTATAGCACGGTCGCCTCCAACCTTGAGAGTCTCAAGGGTCGCTCGGAATTTCTGACTTCGGCCCTGTTGCTGGGTAGCCTCGAGTCGAACTATCAGCCCGTGGTCGACCGCAATGGCGGGGAGATCAGTTATGACATCGGCGCAGCCCTGGTCGGCGCCAGCTTCAGCCTCGACTACTTCATTCCCCACGCCGCGGCCATCAATACGGTGCTCGCGGAGCTTATCGCAGCCAATCACGTGGAGAAGCCCGACATCTGGGCCGGGCGGCAAATCGTCCTGCAGCCCGATGCAGACGCCACCCCGGTGACCCTTGCGGTGTGGGACAGCGGCGTCGATACAGCCATCTTCGCGGCGTCTGATCAGCTATGGCGCAATACATCAGAGATTCCCGCTAACGGTATCGACGATGACGATAATGGTTTTGTCGATGACCTACACGGTATCGCCTTCGACCTGCACTCCAATAAGGTCGGCGCATTGCTGTACCCCATTGGCGGCATCACCGAGAACGAAGCCGCGCTGCAACAGATGGTAAAAGGCATTGGCGACCTGCAATTCAACGTAGACAGCGAGGCGGCCTCGGCCGTTCGCAAAGCCATGGCCGCTCTGCCCCAAACGGAAGTGAAAGCCTTCCTCGAGTCTCTCGGCGCCTACGGAAATTATTCCCACGGTACGCACGTCGCCGGTATTGCGGCAGAGGGCAACCCCCTCGCGCGCATACTGGTGGCGCGGATGACTTATGGGCACACCATGATTCCTGAAAAGCCCACACTTGCGCAGGCACACCGGGAAGCCGCCATGTTTCTGGAGACCAGCGAGTACTTCAGGGGAAATGGGGTTCGCGTGGTCAACATGAGCTGGGGAGGATCATTACGCAGTATCGAACAGGCCCTGGAGGCCAATGCCGCTGGCCAGAGCGCCGATGAACGAAAGGCCCTGGCGCGGGAAATCTACACGATCGGGGACAAGGCCCTGCGCCACGCCATCAGCAGCGCGCCGGAGATCCTCTTCGTGACGAGCTCCGGTAACTCCGACAACGACATTCGTTTTGATGAGTTCTATCCCAGCAGTTACAACTACCCCAACCTGCTGACCGTTGGTGCCGTGGATATTGCCGGCGACGAAACCAGCTTCACCAGTCTCGGCAAGGTGGACATCTACGCTAACGGCTTTGAGGTGGAGAGCTATGTGCCGGGTGGCAATCGAATTGCCTACAACGGCACCTCCATGTCATCACCGCAGGTCATGAACCTTGCGGGCAAGGTGCTGGCACATAGACCGGAACTAAGCAGCGCAGAGCTGAAGTCGCTGATCATCCGCGGGGCCGACGAAAAAGCGCTGGAATCCCGCAGCATCCGTCTTATGAATCCCCGCAAGACCCTGCAACTCGCACGCACCGCCCCCTAGAGCAAATCGCCCAAGCGCAGGTCACGACCCCATCGCGATGCGTGCGCAAGCAGGAGTTCAGCTGTCGCGAGGGCGTCCGTAAGCGCGTTGTGCGCATCGTGCCCGCCCAATGCGTACCGCTCGCGGCAAGCTTGCAGT
>JBLIIW010000271.1:0-3134 GCA_047635315.1 Halieaceae bacterium
TACCGGTCCCCGGCGCTCCCCCTTGAAACCACAGCGTTCGATGAGCCATGCAGCCGAAAGCTTCCTGGCGCGCTCCCCCGCTGGGAAACAGGGCATGGACGGGTAGAGCTCCCCCAGCCGCTTCGCGAGCGCCGGACTCACAAGCGGATTTTTGAAAAAACTACCAGCGTTGGGCTGCAGCGCAGGATCCGGAAGGCGCTCCCGGCGCAGCTCCATCACCCGGGCGCATACGGCGGCCGCATCTGCCGTGTCTGCATTCACAAGAAGACGCTCCTTCAGGGCCGGGTAGCTGAGCTTCAGCTGCGGCACCAGGGCAAGGCGAAAATCCACTGCGGTGATAACGAATCGTCCGGCGAGTCCCTGTTTAAAGACGCTGTCGCGATAAGCAAAGGCGCATTCGGCGGCGCCGATCGATCGGATTTGCGGCTCCGCCAGGTCTACGCCGTGAACCACTTTCACGAATGCTGAGAGCTCAACACCGTAGGCGCCGATATTCTGCACCGGGGCCGCGCCCACCAGCCCGGGTATCAGCGCCAGGTTCTCAAGACCGAAGAAGCCTGCGGCAAGCGTTTCCTCCACAAGTTCGTGCCAGTTTTTTCCGGCGCCGACGCGCAAGGTGACGCTCTGCGCGTCTCGCTGCAGTTCGCGTACAGATCCATCTACCAAGTGCAGGGCCAGGGCCCCCAGTTCCGGCGGCAAGATGACGTTGCTGCCGGCCCCCAGGGGCAGCACGGGCAAATCGTGGACCAATGCCCACTGCACCGCTTTCAGCACAGTCTCTTGGTCGGGCGCCCGAATACTGTTCCCTGCAACGCAGGAAAGACCCAGGGTGTTATCCACGCTGTGGTGGACTTGTAGGGCAAGTTGAGTCACTGCAATAACTATAGCCGGTCCGCGTCCCGAGCGAGGCGCTGTCGCAGCGACTCCAGATCCTCGGGCGTGTCGATACCGCCGGGAACGAGCTCGCAGCTGGGCTCGATGTGAATGGTCTCCCCATAATGGAGAGCCCGCAGCTGCTCCAGGGATTCGAGCTGCTCCAGCGGCCCCGGCGCCCAGGCATTAAAGCGGCGCAGAAAGGCCGCGCGATAGGCGTATATGCCGAGATGCCGCCACCAGCTGCCTGTTTCAGGCAGATACGGGTTGTTCCAATCGTGGTCGCGCGGCCAGGGAATGCAGGCGCGGCTGAAATACAGTGCCTTGCCATCCGCCGCAAATACAGCCTTCACCACATTCGGATCGCGCAGGGCCACCGGCGAGTCAATGGGTTCGCAAAGAGTGGCGATACTCGCCGCCTCGCGGGCCAGCAGATTCTGCGCAACCTGATCGATAACCGCCGGTGGGATAAGGGGCTCATCGCCCTGTACATTGACAAGAACCTGCCGATCTTCCAGTTTGAGCTGCTCTGCCACCTCAGCCAGACGGTCTGTTCCGCTGACATGATCCGCACGCGTCATCAGAACCGCCGCGCCGAATCCATGGCAGCATTGCGCAATCCGCTCATCGTCGGTGGCGACGAATACCCGCTCAGCCCCCGACCGGGAGGCCTGTTCCCAGACGCACTGCACCATAGGTTTGTTACCTATCATCGCCAGTGGTTTGCCCGGCAGCCGGCTGGACTGGAAGCGCGCCGGAATAACAACCAGGAAGCTCACGCTGCGCAGCTCCCGCTCAAACCCGTGGCCTGCAGCACCCGCTCAACCGCATCCTCGGGAAGCTGTGCCTCGATCTCCAGCACCCAGGCATCATCACGCGTCAGAAAGGCACACTTGACCGCATCCTTGGCCGTCATAATGAGGGGGCGATCGGTAAGGGGCAGAAAATCTTCGCTTGAGTAGGAATGATGGTCGGGAAAGCGATGCTCCAGGGGTTCAAGGCCCAGAGAACACAGTAGGGCAAAGAATCCATCCGGCTTGCCGATCCCGGCCACCGCATGTACCTCGGGCCCGAAACCGGGCGCGCTCAGCTGGCGGACTTCTCCACCGCGTAGGGCCCGGAACCCCGTCGGCTCGTAGCGCATGGCCGTGCGCGGATCTGCCCCGCCGCGCTGCAGAATCAAATCGACGCTGCGCAGGCGCGCGGGACTCTCGCGCAGCGGGCCCACCGGCAGTCGGTGGCCGTTGCCAAAAGCCCCGCGTACATCCGTGGTAACCACTTCCACATCCCGCTCCAGCGCATAGTGTTGGAGGCCATCATCGCTGATGATCAGTTGCAGCGAGTGCTGCTGCAGCAACGCCCGTCCGGCGGCGACCCGGTCCCGGCCAATACACACCGGCAGACCCGTACGCCGGGCGATGAGCAGGGCTTCATCCCCCACCTCATCGGCCGCGCAGTCCGGGGAGACTAGACGGGGACCACGGGCGTTTCCTCCGTAGCCTCTGCTGACCACTCCAACGCGTATCCCGCGCGCGCTGATGGCCTCAGCCAGGGCAATCACGGCTGGCGTTTTGCCGGTCCCGCCTACGCTGATATTGCCAACTACAACCACCGCACAGGCCAGGCGATGACGTCGCAGCCAGCCCCGTCTATAAGCCAGACGCCTGATCCCGGTCACTGCAATGAACAACCACTCCAGCGGCAGGAGCAGAAGCAGCGCGCGCGCAGGCTGATACCAGCTTCGTTCCACGGCCATCTCGAATCGGTGCTCCACAGGATCAACGCTCGCCCTGGGAGGGTTGTATTGAAGCGATGCTAAGCCGGGTAAACCCCATTTGCCCGGCCGCATCCATGGCGCGCACTACGGACTGGTGCGACGCCTGCGCGTCGGCAGAAATTATCATGGGCAGTGTGGTATCTCCCTCGGCCACCTTGTAGAGCGCCGCCTGTAGCGTGCGCACCCGGGTATCGACCAGTGCGCGACCGTTGACACGAAAGTTACCGGCCTCGTCGATCTGGATTTCGACCTGCCGCTCAGCCTCTTCACGCAGCACGCCTGAGGCTTCCGGAAGATCAACAGACAACTGTGTCTCCCGGGTAAACGTCGTCGACACCATAAAGAAGATCAGCAATAAAAAAACCACGTCGATCAGCGGCGTAAGGTTGACGTCGAGTTCATCGCGGGTCCTGCGCCGAAATCTCACGCGGCGTCACGCGCCTCTTCACGGGAGTGCAGCGCATCCACCAGTTTGATGGTCTGT